>DASYMV010000047.1:0-2745 GCA_036008865.1 Pseudonocardiaceae bacterium
CACCTGGTTCTTCGAGCTCTGGGCCCAGCGCACCGGCCGGCTCCGCTGACCCTCAGCTGACCTCGAGCACCGCGGGATCACCGATCCAGGCAGTCTTGCGATTCCGCACCATTGCCGCGTTTGCACTCGTGCGGGTCCGGGAACCACGGCCGGAAGCAACCATCCGAGGGTGAGCAGGTGGCAGACATGGTCGACCGTGTCTTCCGTGACCGCAGGGACGCCGGGCGAGTCCTGGCCAAGCTCCTGGAGCACTACAGGGACAAGCCCGACGTGGTGGTCCTCGCGCTGCCTCGGGGTGGTGTACCGGTGGGGTCCGAGGTGGCCACGGCACTCGGCGCACCGCTCGACGTGTTCCTCGTCCGCAAACTGGGCGTGCCGGGCCGCGAGGAAGTGGCGATGGGGGCGATCGCCAGCGGTGGGATCGTGGTCATCAACGACGACGTCGTGCGCGGCCTGCGGATCAGCGCCGAACAGCTCCAGCAGATCGCCGAACGAGAGGCCCGCGAGTTGCTGCGCCGGGAGGCGGTCTATCGCGACGGGCGGCCGGCGCCCGACCTCAGCGGGAAGACCGCGATCCTGGTCGACGACGGCCTCGCGACCGGCGCAAGCATGCACGCAGCGGTGGAGGCCTTGCGAGAGCAACTGCCCGCCCGCATCGTCGTGGCGGTGCCCGCGGCGCCGGAGTCCAGCTGCCGCGAACTCGAACGGATGGTGGACGAGGTTGTCTGTGCCAGCACCCCGACGCCGTTCCTCGCCGTCGGCGAGTCCTACTGGGACTTCACCCAGACCACCGACGAGGAGGTGCGCGAGCTGCTGCAGGCGGCAGTGGCGCCGTCGCCCGAACGGACGGGCGCAGCGGAGCCGTCGCCCGCTGCGTTGGTCCGCGCGCAGGCCCGGCCGGTCGCGGAGGGCGTGCCTGCTACGGACACGTTGATGTCCATCGTGGGCGACGCCCAGTTCGTCCTGATCGGCGAGGCCTCACACGGCACGCAGGAGTTCTACGAAGCCCGGGCGGCCATCACCCGGCGACTGATCGAGGAGAAGGGGTTCAACGCGGTGGCCGCTGAGGCGGACTGGCCGGACGCGTATCGAGTGAACAGGTACGTCCGCGGGCGGTCCGACGACGGGGCGGCCGAGGAGGCGCTCCGCGACTTCACCCGCTTCCCCACCTGGATGTGGCGGAACACGGCCGTGCTCGACTTCGTCGGCTGGCTGCGCGAGTACAACGACCACCTCGAGGAAGGCGCCATGGCGGGCTTCTACGGCCTGGACCTCTACAGCCTTCGCCGATCGATGGAGGAGGTTGTCGCCTACCTGGAAGAGGTGGACCCCGCCGCCGCGGCCCGGGCCAGGGAGCGGTACTCCTGCTTCGATCACTCCTCCGGGGACGACGGCCAGTCGTACGGCTACGCGGCCGCATACGGAGCGGGTGAGTCGTGCGAGGAGCAGGCGGTCGCACAACTCGTGGAGCTGCAGCGGCTCGGGAACGGCACCTCCGGGGAGGACGGCCTGCTCCCGGAGGACGAGCTCTTCTACGCCCAGCAGAACGCCGCGGTCGTGCGGGACGCCGAGGTGTACTACCGGACGATGTTCGGCGGGCGGTCGAGCTCCTGGAACCTCCGCGACCGCCACATGGTCGACACACTGGACGGCCTCACCCGGCACCTGTCCGAGCAGCGCGGTGGGACGGCCAAGATCGTGGTGTGGGCGCACAACTCCCACGTGGGCGACGCCCGGGTCACCGAGTCCGGGATGCGGGGCGAGGTCACCGTCGGCCAGCTGATGCGCGAACGCCATCCTGACGCCTGTCGGCTGATCGGGTTCACCACCCACACGGGCACGGTGACCGCGGCCGACGACTGGGGCGGACAGGCCGAGCGCAAGTGGGTGCGGCCGGCGCTTCCCGACAGCGTCGAGGACCTGTTCCACGAGACCGGCGAGAAGGAGTTCCTGCTCGCCTTCGACGTCGCGCCGAAGGCCGCCGAGCTGCTGAGCGCGGCCAGGCTCGAGCGCGCGATCGGTGTCATCTACCGGCCCGAGACGGAGCGGCAGAGCCACTACTTCCGGTGTCGCGTCTCCCATCAGTTCGATGCGGTCATTCACATCGACGAGACGCGAGCGGTCGAGCCGCTGGAGCGGACGGCCCGCTGGGAGACCGGCGAACTGCCCGAGACGTATCCGTTCGCGGTGTGATCCCGAGGAGTCCTGGCGATGCCGACCGTGGAACAAAGTGTGCAGATACCGGTCGCGGGTGTCGTACTCGACGCCGACGTCACCGTGCCGGAGCAGGCCCGCGGTGTTGTCGTGTTCGCGCACGGCAGCGGCAGCAGCCGCCACAGCCCGCGGAACCGGTATGTCGCCGAGCAACTCCGCAATGCCGGCCTGGCCACTGTCCTGGCCGACCTGCTCACCCGTGAGGAGGAGGAGATCGACGCCCGTACTGCGGAGGTCCGGTTCGACATCGACCGTCTGGCGGTGCGAACCAGCGCACTGGCTGACTGGGTGACGGAGCAGGAGACCACCGCGGGGCTCAGCATCGGCCTGTTCGGCGCCAGCACCGGTGCCGCAGCCGCCCTGGTCGCCGCGGCGGCGCGACCGGAGGAAATCGGCGCCGTGGTCTCGCGCGGGGGCCGTCCTGACCTGGCCGGTGAGTGGCTACGGCTGGTACGCCAACCGACTTTGCTGATCGTGGGAGAACTCGACGTCAAGGTGATCCAGCTGAACCAGCGCGCCCGGGAGAAGCTC
>DASYMV010000048.1:0-9908 GCA_036008865.1 Pseudonocardiaceae bacterium
GCTCGCTCAGGTCCGCTGCCCACGGGTTCGTGGCGACATGGTCTGCGAGCTCGGGATCCTTGGACCGCACCCGGAGGATCGCACCGTGCGCCACGACGCAGTACGTGCAATGGTTCGCCCCCGAGGTGGCCACGACCACCAGTTCGCGCTCGGCCTTGGACAGGCCCTCAGCCCTGTTCATCAGCGCGTCGTGGTAGTCGAGGAACGCGCGGAGCTCATCCGGCCGGTGTCCGAGCGCGAGGAAGATGTTCGGCACGAAGCCGGACTTCTCCGCTATCGTCTCGATCCGCTGCCGCAGGTCCTCGGGAAGATCGTCCAGCTCGACCGTTCCGAACCTGCTCACCTGCTCACCCATGCGTTGCACCGTACCCAGAACCGGTCCCGTGCAAGCGGCACCCGCAGCGCCGGTCGTCACTCCCGGTTCAGTCGACCGTCGCGCGTACCGCAGCGATCAGCTCGCTCAGGTCGAATTCCTTCCACACGCAACCGGCCGCGCCGGCGTCCAGGGGCACCTGCAGCCGGGTCGTCCGGCCGCCGGCGATGTGGGTGACCATCCGCACGTCCGGTTGGTCGGCGAGGATCTGCGGGCGGTCTTCGCGCCGTCCACGTACGGCAGCAGACTGGTCGGGGACGAGACCGCACGCCAGCGAGGACCCATGAGCGAGCACGCCCCCACCCGATCGAGCCGCACTCGGCGACTCGACGCGCTTCCCTTCACCTCCGAGCACCGCAGGTTGCTCGTCGCATCCGGGGCGGGATGGGCGCTCGACGCCATGGACGTCGGGCTCATCTCCTTCGTCCTCGCGAAGCTCGCAGTGCAGTGGGGCGTCACAGCCACCGATCTGTCGTGGATCGCCTCCGCGGGATTCGTCGGCATGGCCATCGGCGCGAGTCTCGGCGGGCTGCTCGCCGACCGCATCGGTCGCAGGCAGGTGTTCGCGCTGACGCTGCTGGTGTACGGGGTCGCCACCGGTGCCTCGGCGCTGGCCTGGTCGGTGGGCGCGCTCCTGGTGTTGCGCTTGGTCGTCGGTCTCGGGCTGGGCGCTGAGCTTCCCGTCGCCTCCACCCTGGTCAGCGAGTTCGCCCCGCCCCGCATCCGCGGGCGCGTGATCGTCGCGCTGGAGGCGTTCTGGGCGGTCGGCTGGACGCTGTCAGCGATCATCGGCTACCTCGTGGTGCCGAACGGCGAGAACGGGTGGAGGTGGGCGCTGGCGATCGGCGCGCTGCCCGCCCTCTACTCGGCGGTGGTCCGCCTGGGGCTGCCCGAGTCCGTGCGCTTCCTGGAGGCACGAGGCAGGCACGTGCAGGCCGAGGCCACGGTGCGCCGGTTCGAGGCGGCCGCGGATGTCGTCGCACCGAACGCCGAGGAACGACCTGTCGCGGGCGAACTCGGCGCGCCGGCTCCGGTGGGCGGCGTGCGCGCCCTGTGGTCACCGCGCCTGCGCAGCCGCACCGCGGCGCTGTGGGTCGTGTGGTTCGCGGTCAACTTCTCCTACTACGGCGCCTTCATCTGGCTGCCGACGTTGCTGGTGGCCTCGGGGTTCTCCCTGGTGCGTTCCTTCGGATACACGTTGGTGATCACCATTGCCCAACTTCCCGGCTACGCGGCATCGGCGATCCTCGTCGAGCGCTGGGGCAGACGGAAAACCCTCGCGACCTTCCTCGCCGGGTCGGCACTCGCCGCCGTCCTGTTCGGTGTGGCGGGTAGCGTCGCGCAGGTCCTCGTCGCGGGCATGCTCCTGTCGTTCTTCAACCTCGGCGCGTGGGGAGCGCTGTACGCGGTCACACCCGAGCAGTATCCGACGCCGCTGCGGGGTGCGGGCGCGGGGTGGGCGGCGGGCGTCGGCCGGATCGCTTCGGTGCTCGCCCCGCTGGCGGTGCCGCCGCTGCGCGAGCTGGGCGGCACGAGCCTGCTGTTCGCGGTTTTCGCGGTGGTGTTCGTGGTCGCGGCGGTCGGCGCACTGGGCCTTCCGGAGAAGCGTGGCCAGATCCTGGAGGACTAGGTGTGCCACCGCTCGATCGCCGGCCGATCATGCTTTCCGCACGGCGTCGAGCACGTCGAGATAGCCGTCGCTCGCTCGCCACAGCGCGTCCGCGACCGGCTCGAGCTTGCCAGGACTCCAGCGCCGGTCCTGGTAGGCGCGAGTGTGGCCGCGCAGAGCACGCAAGCTCACCGTGAGCTCTTCCGCCAGGCGTGCCCGCAGCTCCTGCGGTGTGGGACCCGGTTGGCGAACATCGTCAGCTCGGCCCTGCCGCAGCGCCGCCAGCGTCTGTTCGGCCACACCTCGTTCCGCATCCCACAGCAGGGCCGGTCTGTCGATGTGGTGGTTCCACACCGGAGCGTGCGCGGATCTCCACAGCGGTACGATCGGGTTCTTGGCGAGGCGGGTGGCGCTCGCCCAGTGCTGGGCGCCGAGGGGCTCGCTCAACCACGGCACCTCGTCGACCGGCAGGTCGACGGCCAGTGCGACGGTGACGGTCTCGAGTTCGCGAACAGGTCCCAGGACGTCGCCGACGGCCCACAGCTGGACGATCTGCAACGGGAAGATCGAGCTCGGCCGATGAGCCATCTCGGCACACGTGTGCGCCAAGGCCTCCAAATGATGCACAGCACGCGTCCAGTTCACGCGCTCATCCTGCCCCAACGGGACATGTGCGGGGTCACCGTCGCCGCACATGTCCACTGAGGACGGACGAGGTGCGTTGAGCGGCAGGTGTCCGCCAACCGGCTCAGAAGGGCACTTCGACTCGCAGGAGGCCCTGGGCAGGAGCGCGATGCGAGACGATGCGGCAGAACTCGACGGCATCGAGGTCGAGGCCGGGGCCGTCCTGGCCGAAGGACCAACGGCCCCCGGCGGGGCCGGTGAGGTGCAGCGTGCACGACTGACCGTGCCGCTCCGACCACTCGCCGACGACGTCCGCGACGAGAACTCCGTCGTGGTCGCCGGTCAGGTGCATGGACCTGCTCGTCGCTCGGGTCGTGTCCACCCGGTGCATCCAGGTGTCCCTGGTGAGAATCGTGTCGATGAGGAATCCCAGCGTCCACGGTTCGTCGGCATCGCCGACGGGCTGGGTGACCGGCATCTGCCGGCGCCGGATGAAGCCGGGTGTGCGCCGGCGGCCGCGTGCGGCGCGGGGAGCCACCTCGGCGAACCGGTGCACGATCTCGTCCGGACGCATGGTGGCGCGTTCGGCGACCTGCAGTGCGGTGAGGGAGTGGACGAACACCCCGCCGCGGCGCATCGCAGCCCTCGTCTGGCGCCGGTTCTCCCTGATCGACGCGGCCATCTCGGCCATGCCGAGGACATGGGTGGCCATCGCGCGGACATCCCAATCAGGGCAGTCGGTTGAACGGTTCCAGTCCTGGGAAGCGAGCGAGCGCAGGACGTCGAGGTAGCGCTGGTACTCGGTGGCCGCCAGGCGCATTGCGATCGGTCGTTCGAGTGCTGACGTTCGTGGCCTGTCGGCGATTGCTGTTGCAGTCATGTTGATCGTGCCTTTTCTCCGGGTGGACCGGATGACGACGGCACGTCAGGTGCTGAGGCATCGCAGCCCGTCCACGGATGTCGAGTGGAGTGAGCGGCAGCGGGTGGTTCCGGCAGCACGCCGGCACCGCCGAGGCGGCCGCGACTGATGAGGAAGTTCTCCCGGGCGACCTGGTACGGCCGGATTCGGTGTTGAACGGGAGCGTCCACAACTGCTCCTCGGTGTGCTGACGAGTGAGTCGTCGGGTGACCTCAGCGGTGCGAGGCCGGATCGCCGCCCTGGTGCGGAGCCACGGCGGCCAGGTACATCTCGAGCATGCGGTCGAGATGTCTGGTCCATCGAGAGCCGCCCGGCTCGTTGGAGTTCTGCTGGGCGGCCACACCTGCGACGAGTGCGGTGTAGACGTCGATGTCGCCGGGATCGGTGATCCCGATCTCGGCGAGAGCTCGATTCCCCAGGGCGAACACCTCCCGGGCGACCGCGTAGGACTCCTCGGACGGCTCGAAGCCGGGGATGGTTCGCTGGAACAGGAGCTGGTAGCGCACCGGGTCCTCGGTGCTGAATTCCACGAACACACGAGCCGGGCCGCGCACGGCCGTCGCCGGGTCGGGGTCGGGCTGCAGTTGCTCGAGCCGATCGAGGAGTTCACCGTTCGCCGAGGCGAACATCGCATCGTAGATGGCGTGCTTGGACGGGAAGTAGAGGTAGAGCGATTGAGCCCGCATCCCGACCCGTGCGCCCAGCTCACGCATCGACAGCGCTGCGAGGCCGTCGGCTCTCACCATCTCCCAGGCGACGTCCAGGATCTCCTGGCGGGTCGCCTGGAACCGTTCTGCTCGCCTGTCACGCTTCGGTGAAGCTGACATAGTCAGTAACACTGAACGCTGTCAGGCGGACTGTCAAGACCAGCTGCACGGTTTCAGGTGCTCAACCCGTCGCAGCGCACTGCCAGCGCGAGCCCAACGTTGATCGGGTGATCCGGATCCCGGTGTCCGTGCAGGTCACGGGCCGAACCCGCTCTAGCCGGGGTAGGCCCCCGCGGCCGCGAAAGCCATGCGCCGGGCCGTGGACACGGCCTGATCGGCGAACCGTTCGTAGAAACGTGCGAGCAGGGCGACGTTGATCGCAACGGGCACGCCCAGCGGTGAATCCCAGGCGGTGATCTGCGCCAACAGCCATGCGTACAAAGCGTCGACCCGGTCGTCCGCGGCGTCCAACTGCGCGAACGGGATGTTGCCGGGGTTGATCATCAGGCGCTGGACCTGCTCGGCGATCTCCACGGTGACCTCTCCGAGGGTCTCGAACGCCCCGGTCAGCGATGCCGGGACAGCGCAGGCGGGATGGGTGAGCCGGACGACTGCGGCCACGTGCCGTGCCAGATCTCCCATGCGTTCGATCTTCTCGGCGCAGTACACCACCGCCAGCACGGTGCGCAGGTCACCGGCCATCGGCGCGTACAACGCCAGCAACGACTGCGCCCTGCGTTCGCACTCGTCACGGGCGACGTCGAGGGCCGCGTCCTCTGTCAACACCCGCTCGGCGGTGGGCACGTCTGCCGTGAGCAAGGCCTGCGTGGCCAGCCGCATGGCGTCGACGGCCATGCCGCACATCGTGGCCAGCTCGGCGCCGAGCAGCTCCAAATCCCTGTGAAACGCGTCACGCACGAGGCACAACGTAGAACTCGCTGCTGAACCGGCCTAGTGCAGAAAGTCCCGATGATGTGATCGGTGGGGGAGTCGTCCGCGCCGTCACTCGCCGCGCGAATTCCGCCGGCCCGGACCGTCCGTGCAGGCGCTGACCGCTCACGACGGCTGGCCCGAGCACAGCGTGCCGGCGCCGGCCGTACCTGCTCGCCGTCGTCGGGGACTGCCTTGGCCAGAGGCGGAAGTCCTCGTGTTGAGGGATTGTGAGCAGTGGTCGCTCGATGAGGTGTGCGAGACGCTCGGGTTGACGGGCCAGGGGCTCGGACCTGCTGCACGCGGCGATGGACTGGTGGGGCGGCGCCGGGTGCGCCTGTCTGAGAGGTCCGTGATGAGTACGACGCCGATCGCCGAGCACGCTCTGCTGTCCGACCGCCACTGCTGTGCGCTGGTGAGCACGGCCGGTTCGGTGGAATGGCTGTGCTTCCCACGATTCGACAGCCCGTCGGTGTTCGGCCGCCTGCTCGACGACGCCGGTGGCCACTGGTCCGTGCGGCCGGCGGACGGCCACGAGACCTCGCGCCGCTACGTCGACCGCACCATGGTGCTGGAGACGACCTTCCGCACCGGCAACGGCACGGCAGTGCTCGTGGACGCACTCGCCACCGGGCCTGACAACCAAGGGCATCGGCTGGGCCGAGGGGCGCCGCGGCTGCTCATCCGGGAGATCACCTGCACTCGAGGTGACGTCGAGATGGAGATCGAGTACGTTCCGCGGCCGGAATACGGGCTCGTCGTCCCGTTGCTGTCGGCCGTCGACGGTGGCATCACCGCTCGGGGAGGTGCCGACTGGCTCGTCCTCTCGGCTCCGATCCCGCTCGACGTGGGCCGCAGCGCCGCTCGCGGCAAGGCGACGATGAGCGCGGGTGACGTGCTGCGGTTCGCTCTGCACGGCTCCACGTGCGAGGAGACGCCCGCGCGGCTGTGGAATCAGACCGAGCTCGGTGAGCGTCTCACGGCGACCGTCGACTCCTGGCGGTCGTGGTCTGATCTTCATCAGGGCTACGAGGGACCGTGGCGCGACCTGGTGCATCACAGCGGCAGGGTGCTGCAGGCTCTGAGTTTCCAGCCCAGCGGGGCGATCGTCGCGGCCGCGACGACGTCGCTGCCCGAAGGCGTCGGCGGGGAACGGAACTGGGACTACCGGTACTCCTGGGTGCGGGACTGCAGCTTCACCATGGGAGCGCTGTGGGTGGCGGCGTGTCCGGACGAGGCGGTGGACTTCTTCTCGTTCATGGCGACGGCTGCGGCAGCGACCGTCGGCCCCGAGCACGCATTGCAGATCATGTTCGGTGTCGGCGGCGAGCACGACCTGTCCGAACGGGTGCTGCCGCACCTGTCGGGCTGGCGGGACAGCAGGCCCGTGCGCGTCGGCAACGGAGCGTGGAACCAGGAGCAGATCGACGTCTACGGCGAACTCCTCGCGGCAGCGCACCGCTTGTCCGACCAGATCGGCACCATCGACGTGGACACCAAGAACTTCCTGATCTCACTGGCCGACGCCGCGGCCGCACGCTGGCGGGAGACCGACCACGGCATCTGGGAGGTGCGCGGCGAACCGAGGCATTTCCTGTACTCCAAGGTGATGTGCTGGGTCGCCCTCGATCGAGCGATCAAGCTCGCACCGATGTTGGGCGCCGATGGCCGCACCGCTGAGTGGAAGCGCTCGCAGGAGGAGATCTTCGCGACTGTCGTGCGCGAGGGTTGGAACGAGGAGGAGAACGCGTTCACGCAGTACTTCGGTTCCGACGCGCTCGACGCGTCGAACCTGATGATGTCGATCGTCGGCTTCCTGCCCCCGGACGACCCGCGCATGCTCGCGACGATCGACGCGATCGATCAACGCCTGACTGACGAACGAGGGCTGGTCTACCGCTACCGCACGGAGGAAGGCGTCGACGGTCTCGCCGGGACCGAAGGCACGTTCCTGCTGTGCACGTTCTGGCTCGCCCAGGCACTCGCGCTCGCCGGTCGGGTCGACCGCGCGCGGTCGGTGTTCGAGCGTGCGATCGCGTTCGTGAACGATGTCGGGCTGCTGGCCGAGGAGGTCGATCCGGGCACCGGCGAACTGCTCGGCAACTTCCCGCAGGCCTTCAGCCACATCGGTCTGGTCAACGCCGCGTGGGCGATCAGCGAAGCAGAGGGCCGAGTCGTGGACGTGGCGACGGCGTGATCGATCTGGAAGAGGAGCAGGACAATCACGCCGGAGGACGCCGAGGCGCACTCACCGCCGACGAGTGCGCGCTCCTCGTCACCCGACGTCGAGGCCGGCCACTCGAACCGGCGGCCCAGCAATTGCTCCCGAAGCGTCGCTCGTGCACGTTGCAGCGCACTGTTGGCCGAAGTCTCCTTGGTGTACAAGGTCGTCCGCCATGCGGACCCATCGGTGGCCGTGGTGATCCCTCCCGTCGGCGTGCAGGGGGAGCAGGCTTGCGGCGCGGCGGTCACAATTGAACGGTGTCCAGACGAAGCTCGCGTCGACCGTCGGCGTTCAATCCCACCTCGCCCTGCCCGTGCGGGCTCGACAAGTCCTACGGAGAATGTTGCGGTCGCATGCATCGCGGACACGTGACGGCGTCAACGGCGGAGTTGCTGATGCGGTCGCGCTTCAGCGCATTCGCCGTCGCCGACGAGGCATACCTGCTGCGGACCTGGCATCCCACGACAAGGCCCTCCCACATCGAGTTCGATCCGGAACAACGGTGGTCACGGCTGGAGATCCTCGGCACGACCGGTGGCAGCGTGCTGCACGGCGAAGGGACCGTCGAGTTCCGCGCCCACTACAGCCAGCACGGGTGCGAGAGCGCGCTCCACGAGAACAGCCGTTTCGTTCGCGCGGACGGTCGCTGGGTGTACCTGAACGCACACATCAATTGACCGACGTGCGGATTCCGTTCAGATTCGGGACAGGAACTGACCGCAATGCCTTCTACCGTCGTCCTCGACGGCCGGCAGGGAAAGGCGGACACCATGACCACCACCGAGAAGATCGCGACGGGCGAGCGCGCAGACCTCCTGCAGACGCTGGCGAACCACCGGTACTTCCTGCGCTGCACGGTCCGCGACTTGACCGACGAGCAGGCGGCGCAACGCACCACCGTGAGCGCATTGTGCCTCGGTGGCCTGATCAAGCACGTCGCCGCGACCGAGCAGACGTGGATGAAGTTCGTGCTGCGTGGCGCTGAGGCGATGGCCGGTGACGAGGCCGATTGGCCGAACCACTTCCGGATGCTGGAGGGCGAGACGCTGGCCGGGCTGCTCGACCACTACAGCGAGGTGGCGCGCACGACCGACGAACTCGTGGCGACGCTGCCCGACCTGGACGTGTCCCACCCGCTGCCCGAGGCACCGTGGTTCGAGCCGGGCGCGAGCTGGTCCGCGCGCCGCGTCGTGCTCCACGTCATCGCGGAAACCTCGCAGCACGCGGGCCACGCCGACATCATCCGCGAGGCCCTCGACGGTGCCAAGACCATGGGGTAGCAGCGCCCGTGCGGGTCCGGCCGGTCAGGGCCGAGAGCGTCGAAAGGCCCTGGTCGGTGGCTCGGCCAGGGCCTTTGCCGTGACGTGTTGAGTGCGGTTCATCATCGGGTGTGGACGTTGCCCGAGGGGCCTGCAGCGCGCTGCGACCCCGATGGTCGGAGCCGTGTGGTCGGGCAGGTCAGTGGTCCACCGCATCGCCGCGGGGCAAGGATGGTCTTTCGGCTCTGTCGTTCTTCGGACGCCATGCACTCTGCTAGGAGCGGAAACCGCGTGCGCGCGAGCACAGGTGCCCTGATCGGGCCCTCTCGTGCTCGGGAAGCGGAGATGTGGATGCGACAACCGTGTCGACGGCCTCGGGCCGTGTCAGGTGCTCTGTCGCGGTGACGGCGGAGTCCGTTCGTCCAAGGCGCCTCAATGCCCGATGAGACGTCCTCTGTTCCGGAGCCGGCGTCCCTGGAAGTCACCGTGGGGACGCGGCGATGGCTGGTGCCGCCGGGCCGGCCGATCACCATAGGGCGCGACACCGGCGTCGACGTGTACGTGGCGGACCGCCGCGTTTCCAGGCAGCACGCGGTTGTGACACCCACACCGGATGGCTGGCTCCTGACCGACCACAGCCGCAACGGCCTGTTCGTGAACGGTCAGCGGGTGGACAGGCTGCCGATCGTCAAGCCGATCGTGCTGGTGCTGGGAGAGGCTGACGGCGGACCGTCGGTGTCACTCGCACCGACCGGGGAGCGAAGCGCATCGACGAAGTCGGACGCGCCTCGACCGACCCACGCGCGCCAGTCGACGATGCACTCCGTGAGCGCGGCGCGGATGAGGATCGGGCGATTGCCCGACAACGACATCGTGCTCGACGACCTGCTCGTGTCGCGCAGGCACGCGATGCTGCACCGGGGCGACGACGGATGGAGGATCACCGACCTGGGCAGCGCCAACGGCACCTACCTCAACGGCCAGCCGGTGGCCGACGCCGCCGTTGCCGAGGGCGACGTCATCGGTGTCGGTCACGCGCTGCTCCGGCTCACCTGTGACCGCCTGGTCGAGTACGTCGACACCGGCGACGTCGACTTCGAAGCTCTTGACCTCGTCGTCGTCGTCGGTGGCAAGAAGTTGATCGACCGGGTGAGCTTCTCGCTGCCCGAGCGGAGTCTCCTCGCGGTGATCGGGCCGAGCGGTGCGGGCAAATCGACCCTGTTGAAAGCGCTCACCGGCTTCCGGCCTGCTGACACGGGAGAC
>DASYMV010000049.1:0-2260 GCA_036008865.1 Pseudonocardiaceae bacterium
TACCGATTCAGTGAGCAACGGCACGTGGCGGCGGTGTTACTCGTCAGTACGCTACGTGCAACAACGTCGTCACCGGCCTCCGGGAGGTTGTCTTGCCGTACCCGGCCGACCGCGAGCGCGACCGCCCGTGGGTCATGCGGACCTACGCGGGGCATTCGTCCGCCACCGCGTCGAACGAGCTGTACCGCCGGAACCTCGCCAAGGGGCAGACAGGTCTGTCCGTGGCCTTCGACCTGCCAACCCAGACGGGCTACGACCCGGATGACGAGTTGGCCAAGGGGGAGGTCGGCAAGGTCGGCGTGCCGATCAGCCACATCGGCGACATGCGGCAGTTGTTCGACGGGATCCCGTTCGACGGTGCCAACACCTCGATGACGATCAACGCGACGGCCATGTGGCTGCTCGCGTTGTACGTGAGCGTTGCCGAGGAGCACGGGGCTGATCGGAAGCAGCTCGCCGGCACCACGCAGAACGACATCATCAAGGAGTATCTGTCACGGGGCACCTACGTGTTCCCGCCGGGACCCAGCCTCCGGCTGATCACCGACATGGTCGCGTGGACCGTGTCGAACGTGCCCAAGTGGAACCCCATCAACATCTGCAGCTACCATCTGCAGGAAGTCGGGGCTACGCCGGCGCAGGAGGTCGCGTACGCGATGTCCACGGCGATCGCGGTGCTGGACTCGGTGCGCGACTCGGGCCAGGTGCCGCCTGAGCGGTTCGGCGACGTCGTCCAGCGGATCTCCTTCTTCGTCAACGCGGGCGTGCGGTTCATCGAAGAGATGTGCAAGATGCGCGCGTTCACCCAGCTCTGGGATGAGATCACCCGCGAGCGGTACGGGATCGCGGACGCCAAGCAGCGCCGGTTCCGCTACGGCGTGCAGGTCAACTCGTTGGGGCTGACCGAAGCTCAGCCCGAGAACAACGTGCAGCGCATCGTGTTGGAGATGCTCGCGGTGTCGTTGTCCCGTGACGCCCGTGCGCGTGCGATCCAGCTGCCCGCGTGGAACGAAGCCCTTGGCCTGCCTCGGCCTTGGGATCAGCAGTGGGCGTTGCGGATGCAGCAGGTGCTCGCGTACGAGACGGATTTGCTCGAGTACGAGGACATCTTCGAGGGCTCGAAGGTGATCGAGGCCAAGGTCGCCGAGATCGTGGCGGGCGCGCGTGAAGAGATCGACCGCGTGCAGGCCATGGGTGGTGCGGTGGCCGCGGTCGAGAGCGGCTACATGAAGTCGGCACTGGTCAGTTCGCTGGCAGACCGTCGCCGTCGCGTCGAGTCCGGCGAGGACGTGGTCGTCGGTGTGAACAAGTTCGCCACCAGCGAGCCCAGTCCGTTGCAGGCCGAGGGCGCGAAGGCGTTCGAGACCATCGACCCGATCGTCGAGCTGCACGCGGTCGAGGCGATCCGGGAGTGGCGCGCCGGGCGGGATCAGTCCCTTGTGGACTCGACGCTGGAAGCGCTGCGCGCGGCCGCGAAGACCGACGCGAACCTGGTCGAGGCCACCATCGCGTGCGCCAAAGCCGGTGTCACGACCGGGGAGTGGTCGCAGGCGCTGCGTGAGACCTTCGGTGAGTACCGTGCGCCCACTGGTGTTTCGGCTGCTTCGGCGTCCGGCGAGGCCGGTAGCGAGATCGCGCGGGTGCGCGACCGGGTCCGTGCCACCGGTGAGGAGATCGGCGAACGGCTGCGCATCCTGGTCGGCAAGCCCGGCCTGGACGGGCACTCGAACGGCGCCGAGCAGGTCGCCGTCCGGGCCCGCGACGTCGGGTTCGAGGTGGTGTACCAAGGGATTCGGCTCACGCCTGCGCAGATCACTTCCGCTGCCGTGCAGGAGGACGTGCACGTCGTCGGGCTGTCCATCCTGTCCGGCTCGCACCTCGAGGTCGTGCCCGCTGTGGTGGACGGACTTCGTGCAGCCGGCGCGGGTGACGTCCCGGTCATCGTCGGGGGGATCATCCCGCCCGACGACGCCGAGAAGCTCAAGGAACGGGGCGTGGCCAGGGTTTTCACGCCCAAGGACTACGAGCTCACGCAGATCATGGACGAGATCGTCACCGTGATCCGCGAGGTTCACGGCCTGTCGTAGGTGTCCAGCACCTCCTTGGTGCTGGTGATCTCGGCGAAGCCGCCGCCACGCAGGTTCGCCACCGTGGCGGCGGTGAGCTGGTCGGCGGTGAGGCCTTCCAGGTCGAACGTGCAGGTCGCGTCGATCGGCACGATCACGCGGTAGCCGAGGTTGCCGCCGACCCGCGCCGTGGT
>DASYMV010000050.1:0-10833 GCA_036008865.1 Pseudonocardiaceae bacterium
GCGTGGGAATCGGTGTTGCGCTGGTTCACCCGCACGGCCACCGCGGGGCCGGTCACCGCCACGGTGCAGGAGCCGGATGCCCGGACGGCCAGCCCTCCGAGCAACACCTCCAGTCCGGCGGCCTTCTCGGGGTTGCCGACGAGCCGGTTGGCGAGGTTCAGCGCGGGCTGGTCCAGTGCGCCGGACGGCGGTACGCCGAGGTGCGCGTTGCCGGGCCTGCCGAGGTCCTGCACCAGTGCCTGCGGACCGGTGCGCAGAACGGTGAGCTTCCTGGTCATCGGACCACCTCGAACCGCACGCGGTCACCGGGGGCGAGCAGCGCCGGCGGATCCCGGCGCGGATCGAACAGGGTGACGTCCGTGCTGCCGATCAACCGCCAGCCGCCGGGCGTCGCCCGCGGGTAGGCCGCGGTGTACTCGCCGGCGATCGCCACCGAGCCGGCCGGAACGCGCGTCCGCGGCGTGTCCAGGCGCGGTTGCTGCAGGGGTTCCGGGAGGCCCACGAGATAGCCGAAGCCGGGGGCGAAGCCGCAGAAGGCCACCGTGTACTCGGCGCCCGCGTGCAACTCGACGACGTCCTCGGTGCGAAGGCCCGCGGTTCGCGCGACCAGTTCCAGGTCCGGACCGTCGTAGCGCACCGGGATGGTGACCTGGCGGGACTCGACGGTCGGCGGGTGCGAGAAGTCGACGGAGTCGAGCACCGGCCGCAGTGCTTTCAGCCCGTCGGAGCCGGGGCGCACGGCAACCAGCACCGTCTTCGCGGCCGGAACGAGTTCGACCACGCCGGGCAGGCCCGCAGCGCTGATCGCGGCGCGAACCGCGTTGACCTGGTCGAGCGACTCCAGTTCGACGAGAACCGCGTCCGCACCGCAACGCCTCAACAGCATGGGCACAGCCTAGGCCCCAGGGGAGGATTGTTGAACAATCCTCCCCTGGGGACGTTCAGCCGACGATGCGCTTCAGATGTGCCGACGTGTGCGGCTGCATCGGCTGACCCATCATCGCGCGTTCCTCGACGTACGCCAGGTCGCCGTTGTTGACGATGCCGTACAGCCTCTGCGCACCCGTGACGTCCTTGGCCGTGGCCGTGCGGATCACCGCATCGGTGCCCAGCTCCCACGACGTCTGGTTGCGCGGCTTGCCGTAGTACAACTCGACGACACCGGTGTGGTGCGTGAGCAGCACCTCGATGGTGTCATCGGGCTGGGGACGCCAGAACCCGGTCTCCCGCGCTGCGGGCCGGATCACCTCGCCCGCCTCGTTCAACAGCCAGGAGCGCGCCTCGTAGTACAGGAACGGCCTGCCATCGTGGGCGAAGGTGATCTGCTGCCCGAACCGGTACGGGCCGTCGATGGTCGGGTAGACCACTTCGCCCTCACCGCGCCACACACCCACCAGCGGCAGCAGCGCGAGGCACGCGTCGTGCAGGTTCGGGCCCAGCCGCAGGTTCGCGGTGTCCGCCGGGATCGGCAGGTCGGCGAACTGCGGCAGGTTCAGATCACGTGTGTTCTCGGCGCGTTCGGCCGCGACGCGGACGGCGGCGTCGCCACTGCCGGGTTCCGGTGCAGGAGGGTTCTCGGAGGTCATCAGCGCTGGTCGGAGAAGAGCCGGTACACCACGTAGCCGGAGAACCAAACCACGAGCAGGGTCACGAGCACCAGCAGAGCTGTGAAGAAGTGTTCCACCACCTGAGGATATCGCCCCAGGTGGAAATGCAGAGGACCCTGGTGGCCGCGCCGGCTGAGCCGGTCATCACACGGGCGCCACCAGGGTCCCCTTGGTCGGTAGCGCTGACGGAACCTGCCATGCGCTCCGGCTGCTCTTATGCGACGGCGACCTCGACGGTGTGAACGCCGGGACCTTCCGCGGTCACCGCGGTCTGGCCGTTGCCGGACCGGTGCAGCGCGCGGACGGTCCAGGATCCGGGCGCCGCGAAGAAGCGGAAGTCGCCCTCCGCCGAGGACACGACCTCGGCGGTGAACTCGCCGTTCCCGTCGAGCAGGCGCACGAACGCGCCGCCCACCGGATCACCGGACGAGACGACCTTGCCGCTGAGCACCACCTGATCTGTTGCTCCGGCTTCGGGCAGCGCGCCGCCCTGCTGCGGAGCTCCGCATCCGCTGCTCACGTCAGCTCTCCTTGCCGCTGCCGAGCTCGATCGGCACGCCGATGAGCGAGCCGTACTCGGTCCACGAACCGTCGTAGTTCTTCACGTCCTCGTGGCCGAGCAGCTCGTGCAGGGCGAACCAGGAGTGGGAGGAACGCTCGCCGATGCGGCAGTACGCGATCGTCTTCTTGGATCCGTCGAAGCCGGCCGCGCCGTAGATCTCGCGAAGCTCCTCGTCGGACTTGAAGGTGCCGTCCTCGTTCGCGGCCTTGCTCCACGGCACGTTGACCGCGCTGGGGATGTGACCACCGCGCTGTGCCGCCTCCTGCGGGAGGTGAGCCGGAGCGAGCAGCTTGCCGGAGAACTCGTCAGGCGAGCGCACGTCGACGAGGTTCTTGTTGCCGATCGCCTCGACGACCTCGTCGCGGAACGCGCGGATCGAGTGGTCCTGCTCCTGCGCGGTGTACTGCGTGGCCGCGCGATCCACCGGCTCCTTGTCGAGCGGGCGGCCGTCGAGCTCCCACTTCTTGCGGCCGCCGTCGAGCAGCTTCACCGCGTCGTGGCCGTAGAGCTTGAAGTACCAGTACGCGTAGGCCGCGAACCAGTTGTTGTTGCCGCCGTACAGGATGACGGTGTCGTCGTTGCTGATTCCCTTGGAGGAGAGCAGCTTCTCGAAGCCTGCGCGATCGACGAAGTCCCGGCGAACCGGGTCCTGGAGCTCGTTCCTCCAGTCGATCTTCACCGCCCCCGGGATGTGGCCTCCGTCGTATGCACTGGTGTCTTCGTCGACCTCGACGAAGACGACGCCGGGCGTGTCGAGGTTCTCCTCCGACCATGCGGCCGAGACCAACACGTTCTCACGGCTCATCGAGTGGCTCCCATTTCTTGATCTTCTACTGCGGACGTGCGAGGGCTGGGGCGTAGCGGCGGAGTAGCAGGAACATCTCGCACCCGAGGCACAGGCCGAACGCAGCGTTCAGCAGTGCGGCGACGAGTGCGGCGGAGGTGGCCACCACGCCCAGTGTTGTGAGACCGGCCGCATAACCCACCGTGCCGATGAGTGCGAAGACGAACCCGACACCCTGTGCGAACCGCAGGGGCGCGGCCTCCTCGCGCTCCGTCGTCGGTTCCAACTGCGGCTGGATCGCGCGCCGGTACACGTGGCCCCACGGGTTCAGCTTCAACGTGATGAACGCGCACATGGCGAACAGCACGGTCTGCGCGGCGAGCAAGCGCCACCAGCCGGTGAGCAGAACGACGACGAGGACGACCGTGGTCATCCAGGCGCTGAAGCGAGGACCTCTGGGGTCCACCGGGACATCCTTGGGCACAGCGATCTCCTGACCGTGGACATGGTTGTTGAGTCCGTCAGGGCTGGTGTTAGGGGCATCGGTGCCTCGGCGTCAAGAGCCGTGGCATCCAGCCGTCACCGCCCGGTCAGATGATCGCCGGACACAGGCTGCTGCGCACGCGGCAGAGATCCACCGCGAGTCGCTTGGTCAGCAGCGTGTGCATGGCACTGAGAGTAACCCCTCGTCCCTGTTGTCGGGAGTGCCGTCCACCACGTGGAATCCGGCTACTTCACCCGATCGGGCTAGGTAGGTGTGGGCGAAGGGCCTCCAGCAGCACGTCCCGCTTGGGCACCCCGCCCACCCTGAGAAGCTCAGCACCCGACGGGTCCAGCGCGAGGGTGGTCGGGGTGCGCAGGACACCGAGGTCGGCGGCCACGTCCGGCAGGTCGGTCACGTCGAGTTCGACGTGGCGCAACCCCTCCGTGCGGCCTGCGAGGTCGGTGAGCAGCACTTTGGTGTGGCGGCACGGCGCGCAGAACGTCGTCGACAGCTGAACCAGGGTGACCGGCACCGGGGGATCGAGCAGTTCGCGGACCGGTTCGGGCAGCGCGGCAGCGCGGGTGTCGGTGGCAGCGGTCCGGCGGGTGCTGATCCGGCCGTCCCGTGCTCGCATCACGAGGCCGATCAGGACCGTCAGCGCCAAGGCGCTGAGCACCGCCCACACGCCGACCATCAACGGCCGCCCTCGTCCAGCGCGATGTTGTCCGCCGTCCCCTCGACGGTGAAAGCTCCGCTCTCCACCTTCACCGCGGTCGGCGTCACGGTGTACGGCAGCGCACCGGGGTCGATCTTGATGCTCAGCGCTTGGCGCACCCCCGCGAGCAGCTGGCTCAGGCCGGGCAACGCGTTGTCGTCGAGTTCCACGTCGGTGATCGAGACCTGCACCTGGCCGCCGACCAGGGCCACGGTCCCGAACGCGCTGATCTTGACCTTCGTGCCCGCCACGGTGGTGTTGCCGCTGAGCTTCACGGCCGCGGTGGTGCGCGGCGTGTCGCCGAGACCCTCAGGCGGCTCGTTGCGCGTGTCCGGCTCGATGGCCATGTCGGTGAACGGCGTGACCTGGTTGACCAGCCGGTTCAGATCACTGGCCTTGATCTTCACACTGCCCTTGACCTGATCGATCTTGCCGTTCTTCGTGTTGCCGGCGAGCAGGTCGGAAAGGCCGATGCGCACGTGGTAGAGGTTGGCGCGGATCTCGAGGTCGCGGAGCTGGTCGCGGACCGGTACGCCCGTCGCGCTGATCTCGATGTCCCGGTAGTCGCCCGCGAGAGCCTGGGTGATGAACGGGAAGTGATTGATCCGGACGGACGGGTCCTCGGGGAGCTCGAACTTGGCGCGCATCTTCTGCGCGACCTGGTACTCGGCGGCGGCCGCGAGGCCGTAGTCGGCCGCGACGAGCAGCCCGACCAGGACCAGCAGCGTGATGACCAGCTTCGTCACCCGGCTCTTCCGTCGCTTGCGAGCGGGTCCGGTCTGGGACTGGGTGGTCATCACTGTCCTTCACTTGCCGATGCGAGCCATGTCGCAATCCGGTCTACCAGTGCGGGGGTCATGGCGGTCTCCGCGTGACGCATTCCCGGTTCCAGCCACAGTTCGGAATGCCCGCTCGTCGCGCGGTGCAGCGCCTCCGCGTGCGCGGGGGAGAAGTAGTGGTCGTCGGTGCCGTGCACGATCAGCAGCGGTGCCGGCGCGATCAGGTGCACCACTTCGAGCGGGCTCTCCGGAACCTGGACCCAGGGCGCTCCCAGCCGGACGCCGAGGGCGCGCGCTGCGATCCGGCCGTGCGGCTGCTCGATCAGCCAGTGGACACGGCGCATGGCAACCGTGTCGCGCACCCACCACCGCGACGGTCCGCTGATCGCGGCGACCGCGTCGGGCTTGTCGTCACCGAGCGCGGCGTGCCGGATCGCGACGGACGCACCCATCGAGAAGCCGACGGTGGCCACCCGCCGGTACCCCAGGTCGCGGGCGAGACGGACCGCGGCCGCCAGGTCGAACACCTCGTCGCCGCCGACCGTGGACCTGCCCGCGGAACGCCCGTGACCGCGGAAGTCCAGCGCGACCACACCACCGTGCCGGGACAACCGCTCCAGCACCCGGCGGACCGGCGGCTTCCGCACGTTGTTCGTGAACCCGTGGCCCACCACGTAGGCGAGATCCGTCACGCCGCGTGGTGCGGCAATGTGCACTCCGTCCAACGTCACGCCGTCGTGTGACATGGATGTAACAGGCGTGACGCTTGTGGAAACAACTGTGACCGTGACGGCTTGACCTCGGTCTTTCTCCGATGGCACCGGTATTGTCTCCGTCATCCGCAGGCAACGGGGCCCGGTCACCGTACGCCGCTGGCCCGGCCAGGTTCCGGCAGGAGGTGACCTGACGCCGGCCGAACAGGAGGGCCCGCATGAGCATCGACGTGCTGTTGCTGACCACCGATCCGGAACCCGAGGCGGTCCTGCCCGCGCTCGCGCTGCTGCCGCACGAGGTCCGGCCGCTGCGCCCCGAGGTCTCCGCGCTCCTCGAAGCCGGTCCCCACGACGTGGTGCTGGTGGACGCGAGGACCGACCTCGTCGCCGCGCGCAGCCTGTGCCGGTTGCTCGACAGCAGTGGCGTGGACGTCCCCGTTGTCGCCGTCGTGACCGAGGGCGGTCTCGTCGCGGTGAACTCCGACTGGAGCGTGGACGAGATCCTGCTGCCGACCTCCGGTCCGGCCGAGGTCGACGCCCGCCTGCGTCTCGTGCGTTCGCGCCGCGGCAGCAACCAGCCCGACGGTGACGGCTCCATTCAGCTCGGCGACCTCATGATCGACGAAGCCACCTACACCGCCCGCCTGCGCGGCCGCCCCCTCGACCTCACCTACAAGGAGTTCGAGCTGCTCAAGTACCTGGCGCAGCACGCGGGCCGGGTGTTCACCCGCGCGCAGCTGCTGCAGGAGGTCTGGGGCTACGACTTCTTCGGTGGTACCCGCACCGTCGACGTGCACGTCCGACGGCTGCGCGCCAAGCTCGGTCCCGAGCACGAGTCGCTCATCGGCACGGTGCGAAACGTCGGCTACAAGTTCGTGCGCCCGCCGCGTCCCGGAAGCATCCGGCGAGGCTCGCACCAGGTCACCGAACAGCACACCCTGGCCACCGACAACGCGCCTCTCGACGACGTGGAGCTGTTCCTGCAGGGCCGCTGAAGCCAGGCGGTAACGTCCCTCGCGTGGCTGAGCTGAGCTGGCACGACGAGCTGACCCCTGATCAGGCCGACGCGGTGTTCGACCTGGTGGAGGAGACGACGCGCGCCGACGGGGTCGCTCCGGTGGGTGAGCAGGTCAAGATGCGGCTCCACGGCGACCGGCGCGGTAGCGCACATCTGCTCGCCGTGGTCGACGAGCGACTGGTCGGATACGCGCACCTGGACCTGCTGGGCGACTCGGACGGCAACTCCGTCGCCGAGCTGGCCGTGCGCCCGGCAGATCGTGGGCACGGCGTGGGCACGGCGCTGGTCAACGCCCTCACCGACCGTGCCGAGAAGCTCCGCATCTGGTCGCACGGCGGGCATCCGGCGGCCGAGCGGCTCGCCGCGCGCCTGGGTCTGCGCAATGTGCGTGAGCTGCTGCGGATGCGCCTCGAGTTCGACGGCGAAGAACTGCCCGAGCCGCAGTGGCCGGACGGCGTCCGGCTGCGGACCTTCGTGCCTGGCCAGGACGAGGCCGCCGTCGTGTACGTGAACCACCGCGCATTCGACTGGCACCCCGAGCAGGGCGCGATGAGCGTGGAGGACGTGCGGCGCCGCGAAGAGGAGGACTGGTTCGACCCGAAGGGCTTCCTGCTCGCGGTCGACTCGTCCAACCGCCTCCTCGGCTTCCACTGGACGAAGGTGCACGAGGCAGGAGAGATCGGCGAGGTGTACGTCGTCGGCGTGGACCCGGACTCGCAGGGCGGCGGACTGGGCCGGGCGCTGACGTTGGCGGGGCTCCGGCACCTCAGGAACATCGGGCTTCGCCGGGTGATGCTCTACGTCGAGTCCGACAACGCGGCCGCGGTGCGGGTGTACACCCGATTGGGGTTCGAGAAGTGGGACTCGGACGTTCAATACTCCGCGTAGTGATCATGTCGTCACGGCCCGCGTACGTCCAGGTCACGAAGTCGTACAGTCGCGCGTTAATCCGGTCACTTCCCGTGTCCTGTTCACTCCTCGTTCACCTTTTGAAGGGGGTTCGTCCACCAACGCTGCCTAGCTTTCTGTGATGAGCGGCGGCGTCCGTCGCGAACCCGCGAAAGCTTCCGTAGGTGGAGGACCTCAGGTGAAGATCCAGCGGCACGGCGCCGTTCTCGGCCTTGTTGCGGCCGGCGCGCTCATGCTCAGCGCGTGCGGCAGCGACAACAACACCGCGGCCGGCGGCTCCGCCCCGACGTCGGGGGCGTCGGTTCCGGTCGACTGCGGCGGCAAGTCCAAGCTCAACGCCGAGGGCTCGTCCGCGCAGAAGAACGCGGTGGACAGCTTCGTCCAGGCCTACCAGGCGAAGTGCGCCGGTCAGGACGTCGCCTACAACCCCACCGGGTCCGGCGCAGGCGTCAAGCAGTTCAACGCCGCTCAGGTCGACTTCGGTGGCTCGGACTCCCCGCTGGACAGCACCAAGGGTGAGACCGACGCGGCCGCCAAGCGCTGCCAGAGCAACCCGGCGTGGAACCTGCCGATGGTCTTCGGCCCGGTCGCGATCGGTTACAAGCTCGACGGCGTCAACGACCTCGTGCTGAACGGCGAGACCGCCGCGAAGATCTTCAACGGCGCCATCAAGAAGTGGAACGACCCGGCCATCGCCGCGCTGAACAGCGGCAAGTCCCTTCCCGACAAGGCCATCGCGGTCGTCTACCGCTCGGATGAGTCCGGCACCACGGACAACTTCCAGAAGTACCTGGCCGCGGCCTCCAACGGCGCGTGGACCCAGGGCGCCGGCAAGCAGTTCAAGGGTGGCGTCGGCGAGGGCAAGGAGAAGTCCGCCGGTGTCGCGCAGGCCGCCAGCTCGGTCGACGGTGCTGTCACCTACGTCGAGTGGTCCTTCGCCCAGGACAACAAGCTCTCCACCGCCAAGATCGACAACGGCGCGGGTGCGGTCGAGCTGAACGCTGACACCGTGGGCAAGGCGATCGACGGCGCCAAGGTCAAGGGCCAGGGCAACGACCTCGTCCTCGACCTGAATTCCATCTACGCCACCAAGGCCGCCGGTGCGTACCCGCTGGTGCTCGCCACCTACGAGCTCGTCTGCTCCAAGGGCTACGACGCCGACACCGCCAAGGCCGTCAAGGCGTTCCTGACCGTGGCCGCCACCGACGGCCAGGCCAACCTCACCCAGGCCGGCTACGTCCCGATGCCCAAGGCGTTCCAGGACAAGGTCCTGACCGCTGTCAAGGCGATCGCCTGAGCTGGCTGGCACACTTCGAGTCAAAAGCTGACGCGATGAACGACCCAGTCGTGGCCAAGCGCCCCGCCGTCACCGGGAACACCGGTGAGCGGCGGGGCGCTCCGGCCGTTCCACACGCCTCGGAGGCTCCGATTCCCCCGATCCCGGAAGCCGAAGCCCGCACGCCCCACGTCCGTCCGGGAGACCGCATCTTCCGCGGACTGGCGACGGGCTCCGGCGTCTTCGTCGTCGTCCTCATCGGAGCCATCGGCCTCTTCCTGCTGCTGCAGGCCATTCCCTCACTCGGACTGGACCAGGTCAGCTTCCTCACCAGCCGCGAGTGGTCCACGGGTGACACGAAGAACCTGCGGTTCGGCATCCTGGATCTCCTCCAGGTGACCGTGCTGTCCTCCGCGTTCGCCCTGGCGATCGCGATGCCCATCGCCTTGGGCATCGCGTTGTTCCTCACCCAGTACGCGCCGCGCAGGCTCACCAGGCCGTTCGCCTACGTCATCGATCTGCTCGCCGCGGTGCCGTCGATCGTCTACGGCCTGTGGGGCATCTTCGTGCTCGCGCCGGTCCTGCAGCCGTTCACGCAGTGGTTGACCGGCAACCTCGGGTTCATCCCGCTGTTCTCGACGGGCAACGTGAACCTGCAGTTCAACGGCACCATCTTCACTGCGGGCATCGTTCTCGCGGTCATGATCCTGCCGATCATCACGGCGGTCAGCCGCGAGGTGTTCGATCGCACTCCCGCGCCGCACATCGAGGGCGCGATCGCCCTCGGCGCGACCAAGTGGGAAGTCGTGCGGACCACAGTTCTGCCGTTCGGCAAGGCCGGTTACGTCAGCGCGTCCATGCTCGGTCTGGGCAGGGCACTGGGCGAGACGATCGCGTTGACCATCATCCTGAACACGACCGGCAAGGCGTTCGGCTGGAGCCTGTTCGACGGCGGCGCCACGTTCGCCTCCAAGATCGCCCTCGCCGCGCCGGAGTTCAACGACCCCCGCTCGGCGGGTGCGTACATCGCAGCCGGTCTGGTGCTGTTCGTGCTGACCTTCGTGGTCAACGCGATCGCACGCTCGATCGTCGCCGGTCACAAGGAGTACGAATGACCACCGACACCGCTGACCCGACCCGTCTCGCGACCCCGCCGACGTTCCAGGACGTCAGCTTCGGGCGGAGGTTCAAGAACGGCGCAGCCACGGTTCTCGTGACCCTCGCGTTCCTGGTGGCCGTGGTACCGCTCGTCTGGGTGCTGTACACGGTGATCGAGCGCGGTCTGCCCGTGGTGCTCAACGCCGACTGGTGGCAGAAGTCGTTGTCCGGTCTGCTGTCGCGGCAGCAGGGCGGCGGTGCCTACCACGCCATCGTGGGCACGCTGGCCCAGGGAATCGTGTGTGGACTGATGTCCGTGCCGATCGGCATCCTCGTGGCGGTCTACCTCGTCGAGTACGGCGGCCGTTCCAGGCTGGCCAAGGCGACGACGTTCATGGTCGACATCCTCACCGGTGTCCCGTCGATCGTCGCCGCGCTCTTCGTCTACGCACTCTGGATCACCACGCTCGGCTTCAACCGCAGCGGTTTCGCGGTGTCCTTGGCGTTGGTGCTGCTCATGGTGCCCGTCGTCGTGCGAACGACCGAGGAGATGCTCAAGATCGTCCCGGACGAGCTCCGGGAGGCCTCCTACGCGCTCGGCATCCCGAAGTGGAAGACGATCGTCAAGGTCGTCATCCCCACCGCGCTGTCGGGCATCCTCACCGGCATCATGCTGGCGCTGGCCAGGGTGATGGGCGAGACCGCGCCGGTGCTCGTGCTCGCCGCGTACGCGCCGTTCATCAACTACAACCTGTTCCAGGGCCCGATGGCCTCGCTCCCGCTGATGATGAACACGGAGCGGAACAACCCGACACAGGCCGGGTTCGAGCGGATCTGGGGTGCTGCGATCACCCTGGTCCTGATCATCACGCTGTTCAACCTGCTGGC
>DASYMV010000051.1:0-3818 GCA_036008865.1 Pseudonocardiaceae bacterium
CCAGGAACCGATGCCCGCGACTCGCTGCACCGAGCGGAGCCTGCGCTGCTCGTCACGCAGCGCGTCGGCGGACGCGGCCAGGTCCGAGACGTCCACCAGGTGCACGGCGTGCAGACCCGTGCCGGGGACCGGCCAGCGGACGACCCGCACGGCCAACTCGTCGCCGTTGCGCCTGCGCAGCCGCAGATCAGCCTGGTGGCCGAGCAGCAGTTCGCTCAGCGGTAAGCCGATGAGACGGTCCGGTGACTCGGCGGCGGCGAGTTCCACGGCGGCGGCGTTGGCCTGCATCACGACGCCCTTGGGATCGCACAGCAGGGCAGGAGCTTCGGGCAAGGTCAGACCGTCGAGGGTTACCGGCGGTCGACTTGACGCCGTGAAGGACGACACGACCGCGCTGCCGCGCAGGGCACCCGTGCCAGATCTGCCGGGGCGTGCGGCGGGAACGTCGCGCGCCCGGTCCTCCAACGGAACCCGTCCAAACCACTTGGGCACGGTCCCACCCTTCCGCGTCAACCAACGGTAGCGGCACAGGGGTGACCGGACCGGCAGCCACGATGGTGCACCCGAATCGCGGCGAACACGCGACCTCTCCCCGGGCGTTCACCCGGGGAGAGGCACGGTAGCGCTTCGGAGCGTCATCACCCACCCCTACCGGATTAACGAACAACCACGATCGCGGTTGCGCTTCCCGTGAAGGGTCGGCGATGCCGGATACGAGCTGCGGTCAGAGCTCACCCCACTCCGACTGCGGGTCAGGCTACCCCGTCCTCCCTGGCGGCGAGAGCCACTGCGGCCGCCACCTCGGGTCCGACCCTGGGGTCGAGAGCACTCGGCACGATGCGGTCGGCGGCGAGGTCGTCGGCGGCGACGGCGGCGATGGCGTCGGCGGCCGCGAGCTTCATGTTCTCGGTGATTCGCCGAGCGCCCGCGTCGAGCGCGCCGCGGAAGATGCCGGGGAACGCCAGCACGTTGTTGATCTGGTTGGGGAAGTCGCTGCGGCCCGTGGCGACGATCGCGGCGTGGCGCGCGGCGACCTCCGGGTGCACCTCGGGATCCGGGTTGGACAGCGCGAACACGATCGAGTCCGGAGCCATGCTCGCGATGAGCTCCTCCGGCACCTGGGACGACGAGACGCCGATGAAGACGTCCGCGTGCTCGAGCGCCTCGGCGATGCCGCCGCGCAGGCCGCTGGAGTTGGTCGCCTCGGCGAGCTCGGCCTTCACCGAGTTCAGGCCCTCGCGACCTCCGTGGATGATGCCGCGGGAGTCGACAACGGTGATCTCACCTGCTCCCGCGGCGATGAGGATCTTCGCGCAGGCCACTCCCGCCGCACCGGCGCCGGAGATCACCACTCGCTGGTTCGCGATGTCCTTGCCGAGCACGGTGTTCGCGCCGCGCAGCGCCGCCAGCACCACCACGGCGGTGCCGTGCTGGTCGTCGTGCATCACCGGGCAGTCGAGCGCCTCGATCAGTCGCGCCTCGAGTTCGAAGCACCGCGGCGCCGCCACGTCCTCGAGGTTCACCGCGCCGAAGGACGGGCGAAGCCGCACGAGCGTCTCGACGATCTCGCCGACATCGGTGGTGTTCAGGACGAGCGGGATGGAGTCGAGACCACCGAAGGTCTTGAACAGCGCCGCCTTGCCCTCCATGACCGGCAGGGAAGCGCTCGGACCGATGTCGCCGAGCCCGAGCACCGCGGTCCCGTCGCTGACCACGGCCACCAAGCGGTGCGCCCAGGTGTACTTCGCGGCCAGCGCGGCGTCCTCGGCGATCGCCTTGCTCACTCGGGCCACGCCGGGCGTGTAGGCGATCGAGAGCGCCCTGGGGTCGGCGAGCGAGGCCGTCGCGGCGATCTCGAGCTTCCCCCCCTCGTGGGCGTGGAAGATCTCCTCGTCGGTGAGCTTCGTCGGATCGGTTCCTTCGTTGACAGCGGTCTCGTTCACGGCAGTCACGGCGTCCCTCCTGCGGGCATTCGGTGCGGTGCGGCTGCGTCTGTCGTCGGGACGACCCGTCGGAGTGACGCTGCCTTGCGGCGCACCGGATCCAGCGTTGTCACACTTGGATCGACGGGGCCTGGGATGTCGGTCGAGCACACTTGTCGGGTTGCGACTGGGCGGCGGCCGGGCGACACGGTTGCGCAAGTGTGACAGCCGCTCGAGATTGTGTCTGCGGCGGGGATCACACTTTTTCCGCAGGTCAGAGGCGGTCTTCCAAGACGTCCGTCCGGTTTTCTGCACCGACCAGTCAGTTTCCCCAGGCAGTGTGCTCCAGGATCGGTCAAGACGTGGAGCGATCTAGGCTGGCGCCCATGCAGGCACGCGCTCTGAAAATTTCCGGAGCCTTCGAGTTCACCCCCCGCTCCTTCCCCGACGACCGGGGCGTTTTCGTCGCGCCCTATCAGGAACCGGCGTTCGTCGAAGCCGTCGGGCACCCGCTCCGGGTCGCGCAGACGAACCACAGCGTGTCGCGGCGCGGCACCATTCGCGGCGTTCACTTCGCCGACGTCCCGCCCGGCCAGGCGAAGTACGTGTTCGCACCGCGCGGAGTCCTGCTCGACGTCGTGGTCGATCTCCGGGTCGGCTCACCGACCTTCGGGCAGTGGGACGCGGTGACGCTGGACTCGGCGCGGTGCAACGCCGTCTACCTCGCCGAAGGCATCGGTCACGCCGCCATGGCGCTCGAGGACGACACGACCATGAACTACCTGTGCTCCGAGGGGTACAGCCCGACCGGCGAGCGCGGCGTCAACCCGCTCGACGAGGAACTGGCCCTGCCGTGGCCCTCGGACATCACACCGGTGATCTCCGAGAAGGACACTGCCGCCCCCACCCTGGCGGAGGCGCTCGCAGCAGGAGTCCTGCCCCGCCAGGAGGACTGCCTGACCTGGTACGACAAGCTCAGGACGAGCTGAGGACTCAGCGCAACCGACCGGGCCTCGGCCACAACCGCCACCGGACGACCGCGAGCACCTCGGCGGGGCCGAGTTCCCGGGAGTCGGTCGACGCGAACCGGTTGTCGCCCTCGACGTGCCAGTGCGCGTCCACCCGGTGGACGGCCCGCTTGATCGACAGCTGGTGCGGGCGGGCCGGCCACCTGACCAGCACAAGATCACCTGAACGTGCTCGCGCACCCCAGCGGATCAGCACCAGGTCACCGCTCGCCAGGGTCGGGGACATCGACGGTCCCCGCACCCGCAGCAGCGGCAACGGGTTGTGCTCCTGTCCCGCCAACGATCACCTCCACCTGCTCGCTCCACCCGCTCGGAGTAGGGTCCAACACGTCGGAGCATCCACTGTCAGGGAGGAAAGATGCGACTTCTGTCGCTCATCCGAGGACTCCACCGCCCGCTCCTGGAGGCAACCGCGCACTGCGACCTCCCGTGCGGTGTTTACGACCCGGCGCAGGCCCGGATCGAAGCGGAGTCCGTGAAGGCGATTCAGGAGAAGTACCAGGGCAACGAGGACCCCGAGTTCCGCACTCGCGCCATTCTGATCAAGGAGCAGCGCGCCGAGTTGGTCAAGCACCACCTGTGGGTGCTGTGGACCGACTACTTCAAGCCGCCGCACTTCGAGAAGTACCCGGAGCTCAACGACCTGTTCAACCGCGCCACCAAGGCCGCCGGTGCCGCAGGCGCCAAGGGTTCGATGGACCCGGCCAAGGGGCAGGAACTGCTCGACCTCATCGCCCAGATCGACAAGATCTTCTGGGAGACGAAGAACGCCTGAGGCGGACACGTCCACGACACTGACCGGCGAGAACACCACTCGCCGGTCAGTGTCGTTCTGCGTTGTCGGACGACTTCGCACGGCCCGCAGACG
>DASYMV010000052.1:0-2265 GCA_036008865.1 Pseudonocardiaceae bacterium
AGGACGGCGCGGTGGCGACTGGTTCGCGCCTTCCTGGCCGGTGTGGAGACGACGGTGCCGCAGGCGATGGCCGCGGCGGCGGAGATAAGGCTCGCCCGCCACGACCGCGATCAGCAGGAGCGCGAGGCCATCCGCATCCTCGTGGAGCAGTGCGCACGGATTTGAAGTCGGTCCGGGTGCCGGGTGTGCGAACATCGGCACCATGCCGGACCGCCTTTCAGCGCTGGACGCGTCGTTCCTGTACCTGGAGGACTCCACGACGCCGATGCACGTCGGCGAGTTGGCCGTGTTCCGGCGTCCCCGGACCGGGTTCGACTACGACAGGCTCGTCGAACTGATCGAGCAGCGGCTCGCGCTCGTTCCGCGCTACCGCCAGAAGGTCGTGCACGTGCCGGGCAGGGTGGCCCGCCCGGTCTGGGTCGACGACCCGGACTTCGACGTGGCCTACCACGTCCGCCGGTCCGCCCTGCCGAAGCCGGGCAACGACGCGCAACTGCGCGAGCTGGTGGCGAGGCTCATGTCGCGCCCGCTCGACCACACCCGTCCGCTGTGGGAGATCTACCTGGTCGAGGGGCTCGCGCGGAACCGTGCCGCGGTGATCACCAAGACGCATCAGGCGGTCGTCGACGGCATCGGTGCCATGGAGATAGGCCAGGTCATCCTCGACGTCTCACCGACGCCGCGTGCGCCGGTGGAGAACCTGTGGATGCCGCAACCGGAGCCGAGTCCGATGCAACTGGTGATGGACGCGGTTGCCGAGGCCGTGCAGCGGCCCGGCGAGCTGGTCGAGAACGTCCGCTCGGCCACGATGGACACCGTGGCGACGGTGCAGAAGATCGCTGGTGCACTGGGTGGCCTGGCGTCGGCGGTGCGCACGGCGGTCACGCCCCCTCCCGGCAGCCCGCTCAACGTGCGGATCTCGCCGCAGCGGCGATTCGCGGTGGCACGCACGCGGCTGGAGGACTACCGGGCGATCCGGCGGGTGCACGGTGGCACGGTCAACGACGTCGTGCTCGCCGCGTTGTCCGGCGCGATGCGCAACTGGCTGCTCTCCCGCGGCGAGGCGGTCACCGCTTCGACCACGATGCGTGCCATGGCACCGATGTCGGTGCGCAACGCCGACGGTGACGGCGCGTCACCCGGCAACCGTGTGTCGGCGTTCCTGGTCGACCTCCCGGTCGGCGAGCCCAATCCGGTGGTCCGGCTGCACCACGTGAGCCACGAGATGCGCGAGCACCAGGAGTCCGGCCAGTCGGTTGCGGCGGACGCACTGGTCAAGGTGTCGGGGTTCGCGCCACCGACCCTGCACGCGCTGGGCGCTCGGGCGGCGAGTTCGTTCTCGCGACGGCTGTTCAACGTGGTGGTCTCCAACGTGCCGGGCCCGCAGGTGCCGCTGTACGCGGCGGGCGCGAAGATGGTGGAGATCTTCCCCGTGGTGCCGCTTGCGAAGAACCAGGCGCTGTCGATCGGCGTGACGTCCTACGACGGCGGCGTGTACTTCGGGTTGAACGCCGATCGCGACGCGATGTCCGATGTGGACGTTCTCGCGATGATGGTCGAGGAGTCGGTGGAGGAACTGATGGGTACGGTGTCCGAGTGAGGGTCTACGTTCCAGCCACCGTGGCCATGCTGCGCGACCTGGTCGACAACGGCGAGTTGCAGCCGCTCGGCGGGACCGCTTTCGCGCTCACGCCGGCGCTGCGGGAGTCCTATGCCGCCGGGGACACCGAAGAACTCGAGTACGCGGCGATGTCGGAGGCGGCACGCGCGTCGCTGCGGTTGCTCGCCGCTGACGAGAAGTCGCTCGCACGCCGGGCGGTGATCTCCGCCGACGTCGACGACGTGACGCTGCGCCCTGACCTGGACTTCTCCGTGGTCAAGATCCGGGGTCCAGTGGTGATGGAGCAGATCGCCGCGGTGCACGTCGACACCTCGGACGCGGAGGACGCGGTGCGCGCGGCGACCGACGTGATCGACGAGGCCGATCTCGGCGACCCGGACGCGGAGTTCACCCTCGGCAGCGCGGAGGACCACGAACTGGCCTGGTACGCCCCACAGGAACTGCCGTTCCTGCTCGAACTCATGTGACTCCGCGCGAGTCGAACGTCCGGGCACCGCGAGTCGAACGTCCGGGCACCGGCTGTTCTCACATGCCTTCGGCCGGCTCCCAGAGTTCGATGCGATTGCCCTCCGGGTCGACGCACCAGCCGAAGCGGCCGAACTCGGAGTCCTCGGTCTGCGGCAGGAGTTCGACACCGCGGGCCT
>DASYMV010000053.1:0-1701 GCA_036008865.1 Pseudonocardiaceae bacterium
GGGACAGCACAACGCACGGATCTGCACGACACCTGGTTCACCGTCCGTCACGACAGGCAGGTCTCGAGTGTTTTGTGTAAACAGCCCCGCGCGACCGGGATGGTCGCGCGGGGCTGTTTACAAGGAAAGGCGGTGCTGGCCTGTTCGTGTCGTGCGCCGACGAACGCCTCGTACGATCCGCCCGTTCTGCGGTGCCATCCGCGCGTTTCCGCGTAACCGTAGTTTTCGGTACCAGCCTTGTACGCCGCGATGCAGCCCCACGGATGAGCCCCGCAGCGGACATAGGCGGAACGTCCCGTCACGCCTTATGGTTCTGTTGAGGAGAACTGCTCCCACCACGGCAACTTTTCCATCCGAGAGAGGGCATATGAAGGACGACAGCAGGCACGGCGCGAACGGGCAGGATGCCCACGGCGCGAACGGCGCGAGCGACAATGGCAAGCCCGAGGGGCCGCCGGTCCTCACGACGCGTCAGGGACATCCGGTCACCGACAACAAGAACAACCGCACCGTCGGTGATCGCGGTCCCACGGTGCTCGAGAACTACCACTTCCTCGAGAAGATCTCGCACTTCGATCGCGAGCGCATTCCGGAGCGCGTCGTGCACGCGCGCGGTGCGGGCGCGCACGGCTACTTCGAGACGTACGGCACCGTCGGCGACGAGCCCGTCGAGAAGTACACGCGCGCCAAGCTGTTCAGCGGCAAGGGCAAGCGCACGCCGCTCTTCGTCCGCTTCTCCAGCGTGATCCACAGCAGCCACTCGCCGGAGACGATGCGCGACCCGCGCGGCTTCTCGGTCAAGATGTACACCGAGGACGGCAACTGGGACCTGGTCGGCAACAACCTGCAGGTCTTCTTCATCCGCGACGCGATCAAGTTTCCCGACGTGATCCACTCGCTGAAGCCGGACCCGGTGACGAACCGGCAGGATCCGAGGCGCATCTTCGACTTCATGAGCCTCACCCCGTCGGCGATGCACATGATCACGTGGCTGTTCAGCCCGTGGGGGATCCCGGCCAACTACCGCGAGATGCGCGGCTCGGGCGTGCACGCCTACAAGTGGGTGAACGCCGACGGCGAGGCGGTGCTCGTGAAGTACCACTGGATCCCGAAGGTCGGCGAGCGGAACCTCACGCAGCAGCAGGCCAACGAGATCCAGGCGACGAACATCAATCACGCGACGCAGGATCTCTACGAGGCGATCGAGCGCGGCGACTTCCCCGAGTGGGAGCTGCAGGTGCAGATCATGGAGGACGGCGAGCATCCGGAGTTGGACTTCGATCCATTGGACCCGACGAAGGTCTGGCCGCCGGAGCTGTTCCCGCTGCGGCCAGTCGGCATGATGGTGCTGGACCGCAACCCGACGAACTACTTCGCCGAGGTGGAGCAGGTGGCGTTCGGCACCGGCGTGCTCGTCGACGGCCTGGACTTCTCGGACGACAAGCTGCTGCAGGGGCGCACCTTCTCGTATTCCGACACGCAGCGCTACCGCGTGGGCCCCAACTACCTGCAGCTGCCGATCAACGCGCCCAAGAACCGCGTGTCGACCAACCAGCGCGACGGGCAGATGACCTATTACGTCGACAACCTGGCTGGCAGCGGCGAGGACAAGCACATCAATTACGAACCGAGCCTGGTTGGGGGCTACGCCGAGGCGCCGAAACCGGAGCGCGATCACCACCAGTACGTGGAAGGCCACCT
>DASYMV010000054.1:0-6366 GCA_036008865.1 Pseudonocardiaceae bacterium
CGCTCGGCCGCCGCCCCGCCGAACTGCGTGCGTTCCTCGACTACCACGACGCGCTGATGACCCCCGGCGACACCGAGCCCACCCTGTCCGCTGCCGAGCGCGAGCTGGTTGTGGTGGCGACCTCCGGTGCGAACCACTGCACGTACTGCATCGTGGCGCACGGCGCGATCCTGCGGATCCGGGCGAAGGATCCTGAGCTGGCCGACCAGGTGGCCGCGAACCCGTGGGGTGTCGAGCTGAGCGACCGCCACCGTGCCATCGTCGACCTCGCGCTGCACCTGGCGACCGACTCGGCGACGGTCGCGGAACCCGACCTGGAGCTTGCGCGCGAAGCGGGTCTCACCGACGACGAAATCTGGGACGTCGGCGCGATCACCGCCCTGTTCGCCATGTCCAATCGGCTGGCCCACCTGATGGCGCTGCGGCCCAACCCGGAGTTCTTCCTGATGGGTCGACTCCCCACCGCGCCGTCATGATCCTGCTGACGCCGAGTCGCGTCTGATCCGCTCCCGCGAGCCGGCTTCGTGCGCCCGTGCGGGGGCCGACGGTCAGGCGGAGGTGCGCTTGCCGACGGAGAACAGGATGACCGCGGCCTCGAGCGCCAGCAGTGAGTGACGAGACGGGGGCGCGATCAGCAGATCCCCGTGCCTGCCCTCCCAGGACTCGTCGCCGGCGGTGAGGCGCACCCGACCACGCAGGACCTGCAGCGTGGCCTCGCCGGGGTTCTCGTGCTCGGACATCGACGTGCCGGCGGTCAGGGCGATCAAGGTCTGCCGCATCACCTGCTCGTGGCCGCCGTAGATCGTCTCCGAACTGCGACCGTGCGACGCGGCCGCCGCCTTCTCCAGGTGTTCGCGTGCCAGCGCGTCCAGCGAGAACTTCAGCATGACGGCCAGTGTGGTGCACCGCCCGTGGACCGGCAGCGCAGGCGACCTGAGGAGATCGCTTCCATCCTGTGACCCGATGCGGACACGTCCACCGTGATCAGCCCAATAGAGTTGCGTGATGGTGGACGAAGTCGTCGTCGCGGAGCGGATCGCGAGCATCGCCAGCGCCCTCCGCGAGCGATCAGCCGAGTTCGCCGTGGACCTCATCCGGGTCTACGAGCAGGAGATCCCCCAACTGCTGCGCGACGACGAGCGCATGATCAGCCTGCTGGCGTCCAGCGTGCAGCAGAACATCGAGACGGCGATGGAGGTCTTCCAGCACGGCATCGAACCCACGCGGGTCGAGGCACCTCTCGCGGCTATCGAGTACGCACGGCGCCTCGCGCAACGCGGCACACCGGTGGTCGAACTGATCAGGGCCTACCACGTGGGCCAGACGGCCGTGCTGGACCACGCGCTGGCGGAGGCGACCCGCATGGTCTCCGACCCGCAGCTGCTCGGCGCGATGGTCCGCTCGGTGTTCAACGTGACGTACTCGGTGATCGACCGGGTGACCCAGCAAGTGGTCTCGGCGTACGGCGAGGAGCGCGACCGCTGGCTGACCAACCAGAGCGCGGTGCGGGCCGCACGCGTGCGCGTGCTGCTCAGCGATGACAACGCCGACGTCGACGCGAGCGAGGCCGCCTTGGGATACCGGTTGCGCCGGACGCACCTGGGAATGGTCGCCTGGCACGCCGAGAACTCCTCGAGCGGCAGTGCGCTCGCCGAACTCGAGGCCTTGGCCGGGACGTTGGCGACCGGCGCGGGCAAGCCGCTGTTCGTGCCGTGTGACGAGTCGAACGCGTGGGTGTGGCTCCCGGTCCCCGATGCGACGGTCGCGGGTGAGCAGTTCGCGCAGCGGGCCCGCGCCGCGAGTGAGCGTGGCGTGCGCATCGCGTTCGGCGAGCCGGCCCACGGCGTGACCGGGTTTCGCCGCACGCATCGCCAGGCGCTGCAGGTGCAGGCGCTCGGAGAGGCCGCGGGTCCGCACGCCGAGCGGGTGATGGCGTTCGGGCAAGTGGGCTCGCTGGCGCTGATGGCGTCTGACCTCGAGTCGGCGAAAGCCTGGGTGCGGGACACTCTGGGGCGCCTCGCGGTGGACGACGAGACCCACAGCCGCCTGCGGGAGACGCTGCTCGTGTTCCTGTCGACCGGCGGGAGCTACACGGCGGCCGCCGCCAGGTTGGGAATGCACAAGAACTCCGTGCAGTACCGGGTGCGCAAGGCCGAGGAGGCGCTGGTGCGCCCGGTCGCCGACAACCGTCTCGAGGTGGAGCTGGCACTCACCCTGTGCCGCTGGCTGGGTTCTGCGGTCCTCTGAGTCACCACACCCGAGATCTTTTGGGTCCGTCGTACCAACATCACCGTCGGACTTCGGGTCGCGAGCACGAAGATATCCGCGCCGCGCATTCCTATGCTCCGTTCGGGGGCATGACCAGGAAGGGCGGTGCCGATGCTGGAAACGGCTACTCGCACGATCGTCGTGATCCGATACCGCAGCGGTGTCGTCGGCGAATCCCGTCGTGTCTCTCACCTGATCGTCCTGGAAGACCAGGAGTTCCTTCCCGATCACGTCACGACGCTGTGCGGCACCCAGATCATGCAGGGCGAGGCGGACGCCCTCGACCACATCAGCGGGATGCCGTGCGAGCTGTGCATCGTGCGCAGCTGATCCGACGCGATTCCACGCCACGTTCCGGCCACCGTGTCCATCGGCGCGCACTGCTGAGCCGCGATCACTTCTTCGACGACAGGCACAGCCCGAGGAAGTCAGCGCCACAATGGAACGGTGGGGCGCATCGGATCCCCGAGGTGCCCCGGCCGCAAAGGCGCTCCGGACCTCGGAGGTTGCCGTGAAACTGATCTTCATCGGGATCGGCGTCGCGCTGGGAGTCGTCATCGTCGCACTTCTGGTGGCGTTGACCTTGATCGTCATAGGCGTCGGCCTCGCAGTGGGTGCGCTCATCACCGCGGTGGTCCTCGCGTTGGGCGTCGTGATCGCCGCGCTCCTCACCTCGATCGCTTTGATCGCCGGTACGGTGGGCCTGTCGCGGTTGATTCGCACCTAGAGCCTTCGGGACGGGGCGCTGTTGTGTTGCCGGGGTCCCTGGCCGCCCGTAGCGTGAGCAGCGGCGGAGCGACCGGTCGTACGGCGACATGAGGAGTCCTCCCGTGAGGATCGTGGTCGATCTCAACCGGTGCGAGAGCTACGCGCAGTGCGTGTACGCCGCCCCAACTGTGTTCCGCATGCACGGTGAGGAGTCGCTGGAGTACGACTACTCCCCTGACGACACCGTGCGCGGGCAAGTCGAACGGGCGGCGGTCGCGTGCCCGGTGCAGGCCATCGCCATCGACCGCACGGAAGACGACGTGACGCCGGCGGAGGCCCGGCATGGCCAACAACGGCGTTGACGCGTCGTCGAGCTCTTCGTCCGTCGAGCGGGTGGTCGTCGTCGGTGCCTCCCTCGCGGGCCTTCGCGCTGCGGAAGAACTGCGCGCGGAGGGGTTCACCGGCAGCATCGTGATGATCGGCGACGAGCCTCACGAGCCCTACGACCGGCCGCCGCTGTCCAAAACGGTGCTCACTGGCTGGCTGCCCGCGGAGAACACGACTCTGCCACGGATTCGCGATGTCGCCGCAGAATGGCTGTTGGGGGTGGCCGCAACACGGCTCGACCGTCATCATCACGAGGTTCACCTCGCGGACGGCCGACGTGTGGGTTTCGACCGCGTCCTGATCGCCACCGGGACACGCGCCCGCCCGTGGCCGGATCCGGTGGGTGCGGCTCTCGACGGCGTCTTCACGTTGCGCACCCGCGAAGACGCGTCACGGCTGCGTGCCCGGCTCGCCGCGCTCCCCGACCGGGTTCTCGTCATCGGCGCCGGCTTCACCGGGTCCGAGGTCGCCTCGGTCTGCCGCGAACTCGGAATCACCGTGACCGTGGCGGAACGCAGTGCGGCACCGCTCGCCGGGGCACTCGGCGGTGCGGCGGGTGCCGCAGCGGCGCGGATGCAGCGCCGGCACGGCGTCGACCTGCGGTGCAATGTCACGGTCATGAGCCTGGAGGGTGACTCCGACGGGCGGCTGCGCCGCGCCGCGCTGTCCGATGGCGACGTTCTGGACGTGGACGTCGCGGTGGTCGCGCTCGGCGCGGTCCGCAACGTCGAGTGGCTCGCCGGGGCCGGACTCGCCGCGGACGCTCGGGGTGTGGTCTGCGACGCGGCGTGCCGCGCGTTCGACTGCGACGCCGTCGTTCTCGACGACGTGTTCGTCGCCGGGGACGTGGCCCGCTGGCCCCACTCGTTGTACAACGGTGAACTGCTGACGGTGGAGCACTGGGGCAACGCCGTGGAGCAAGCCCGCACCGCCGCCCACAACATGGTGTGCGCGACGACGCAACGCCGTGCGCACAAACCACTGCCGTCGTTCTGGTCCAACCAGTTCGGCAACAACATCAAGTCCGTGGGGCTGCCGCCCTACGCCGACGAGGTGGTGGTCACGCAAGGCTCGGTCGCCGATCACAAGTTCGTCGCCGCGTACGGGCGGCAACGGCGGATCGTCGCCGCGGTCGCCGTGAACATGCCGCTGTGGCTGGACTTCTACGCATCTCAGATCGAAGCGCGCGGACCGTTCCCGCCCGACCTGAACGCCCCGGACGGCCCCGAGGAGCTCGTCCCCGTCAGCGCGGGTTTCCCACGACCGGGCCAGGCCACGCACAGCGCCGGTGTCGCGCTCACCGGTCCTGGCCCCAGCACGCCGTCGGCGGCCGTGCCCGCGACCGCCCCACCACAGGATCCGCGAGTCCCCCCAGGACCTTTGCCGCTCCACTAGGTCATCCGAGTGGAGACCACCACGAACGGGTCGGAGGACGAACAGCATGACCGGAGCCGGCAGCGCAGCGGCGGAGGTGTTCGCACAGATCCTCGATCCGGCCAACCGCCACGATCCCTATCCGCTCTACGCCCGGCTCCGCGAGACCCCGGTCGCCGCACTGGGTGGCGATTTCCACGCCGTGAGCACGCATCCCGAAATAGCCGCGCTCCTGCACGATCCGCGCACCGGCAAGGACGAGCGAGGGAGCTCCGTGGCGGACGCCGTGCCCAGGCGGGGCGAACCGAGATCCTTCCTCTCACTCGATCCGCCCGATCACGACCGGTTGCGGCGGCTGGTCGTCCGTCAGTTCACCCCGGCACGCGTCGCGAGCATGCACCAGCGGATCTCCGTGATCGTTGATGCGTTGCTCGACGCTCAGCACCACCACGACCACTTCGACGTCGTCGACGACTTCGCCTATCCCCTGCCGGTGACGGTGATCTGCGAAATGCTCGGCGTACCCCGTGAGGACGAGGAGCGCTTCCACGTCTGGGCGGACGTGCTCGCTCACAACCTCGACCCGGATCCCGGCGACAAGACCACGACCGAGGCGGCGAACGCGGCACAGGAACTAGCCACTTACACGGCCCAGCTGATGACAGTGCGCCGGACGCAGCCCACGGACGACCTGCTCTCGGCGCTGGCCACTGGCACCGGAGAGCGCATGGACGATCCCGACCTGGTGGTCACCGCCATCCTGCTGTTGATCGCCGGCCACGAGACCACCGTCAACCTCATCGCCAACGGCATGCTGACGTTGTTGCGTCATCCCGACGAGTTGGAGCGGTTGCGCCGAGATCCCGAGCGCGGTCCGCGGGTGGTCGCCGAACTGCTTCGATACGAACCGCCAGTGCAGTTCATTCCGCGCTTCGCGCACGCTGACATCGACATCGCCGGCACGACGATCCCTCGCGGCGCGGGCATCCGGTTGATGCTCGCAGCGGGCAACCGCGACCCTCAACGCTTCCGCGACCCGGATCTCTTCGCCCCCTGTCGTGCCGACAACGAGCACTTCGGCTTCGGTGGCGGCATCCACTTCTGCGTCGGCGCACCTTTGGCCCGGGTCGAGGGGGAGATGGCCCTGGCCGCGTTGGCCCGACGGCTCGTGAACCCGCACCTGCTCACCGAGCCGCCGCCCTACCGCCCCAACGCCGTCCTGCGGGGCCCGCAACACCTCGAGGTGGGTTTCGACGGAGTGGCCGAGTGACGGCGGATGTGCGGGAACATCCCAGGCCCTGCGATGGTTGTACAAGATGGTCGGTGCGGTCCGTGTCCCCCGGGCCTCACCTCATTGCCACCGCGGAACACCGGTTCGGCCGGAGCCGCGTTTGCGCCACTCGCCGAGAGGCGACCGCCGCGCCGACCCCCACCTCCCCGTCACGCTTCGACGGGGGCAACCCACGTGAGATCTGCGGGAACATCCCAGACCCTGCGATGGTTGTACAAGACGGTCGGTGCGGTCCGTGTCCCCCGGGCCTCACCTCATTGCCACCGCGGAACACCGGTTCGGCCGGAGCCGCGTTTGCGCCACTCGCCGAGAGGCGACCGCCGCGCCGACCCCCACCT
>DASYMV010000055.1:0-7542 GCA_036008865.1 Pseudonocardiaceae bacterium
CCTGTTCGACGGCAACGCCTGAGGACCCCTCTGTCATGGGGGAAGCCCTGAAGACACCGGATGTCTTCAGGGCTTCCCTCATTCCACCCCCGATTCGATTCCCCGCTATCGACGGCCTACACTGTTCAGGTTGCCTCGGCGAGGGCGAGCGTTACGCTCGGCGTGATCGACGCGGCGGCTTGGATGCCGCGCGTGTATTCGTTCCGCGCTGCCCGCCGCCGCAGGCTGCCGCACCCCGCACCAACTGGTCCACCCCAGTCCCGCCCGACGTAGCAAGGAGAGCCCCACCGTGTCCGAGGTCCGTCTCGCCGCCGAGCCGCGTACCGAGTTCGGCAAGGGCGCTGCCCGCCGCACCCGACGCGCAGGCAAGATCCCCGCGGTGCTCTACGGCCACGGTTCCGACCCGAAGCACCTGGCCCTGCCGGCGCTCGAGTTCGCCCGTGTCGTCCGCGAGCACGGTCACAACGCAGTCCTGACGCTGGAGATCGACAGCGACAGCGAACTCGCGCTGACCAAGACCGTCACCAAGCACCCCATCAAGAACTACATCGAGCACGTCGACCTGCTGCTGGTCCGCCGTGGCGAGAAGGTCACCGTCGAACTGCCGGTCGTGCTGACGGGTGAGACCGCCCCCGGCACGCTGATCGCCCAGGACCTCACCAGCGTGCTGATCGAGACCGACGCCCTGAACATCCCCGACCAGGTCGAGGTCTCCCTGGCCGGTGTCCAGGCCGGTGTGCAGATCAAGGCCTCCGGGCTGATCCTGCCCAGCGGCGTCAACCTGATCACCGACGCCGACGCCCTGGTCGTGGCCGTCAACGCCGCCCCGACCGCCGCCGAGCTCGACTCCGAGGGCGCAGAGGCCGAAGCGGCCGTCGCTCCGGAGAGCACCGAGGAAAGCTGAGCCCATTACGTCGGGCAGCTCGCACGGCACGCCGCCCCCGCACAACGGGGGTGGCGTGCCGTTGCCGTATGGTGTGCCGCCCGCAGGCGAGCCACCGCTGCACCCGGCGGAGGTGCGCGAGCATCACTTCCCGCGTGCCGCCCGCAACGGCCAGGGGTACGACGCCGCGCAGGTCGACTACGTCCTCGCACGGATCGCCGACGCGCTGTCCGGTCGCGCCAGGCTGCATCCCGACGAGATCCGTGCCGTGGTGTTCCGGGCGGCGGCGGCCGGGCAGCGCGGCTACGACCAGCGCTCGGTGGACGAGTTCCTCACCCGCGTGGAGGGCCAGCTGCGGGCGGGCGTGGTGCCGCCCACGGGCGTTCGAACCGGCGCGGATCTGCTCGCGGTGAAGCTTCCCCGATCGACCCACGGCTACGATCGGGGCGAAGTCGATGCCTTCCTCGCGCGTGCGGCATCCACACTGGACGGTCGCGGCACGGTCAGTGCGAGCGAGGTCCGCAACACCAGGTTCAGCACGACGTCGGGGCTGAAGCGTTCACTGTGGGGACGCGGATACCGGGTGCAGGCCGTCGACGCCTTGTTGGACGAACTTGAGCAGGAGTTGCGGTTCCGTGGTCGGTGACGACGATCTGGCGCTGGTGGTCGGGTTGGGCAATCCCGGCCCCAAGTACGCCGGTAACCGGCACAACGTCGGGTTCCTCGTGCTGGACGAGCTGGCCGACCGGGCCGGCGGGAAGTTCAAGGCGCACAAGGCTGGTGCCGAGGTGCTGGAGGGCCGGTTGGCCGGCCGCCGCGTCGTCCTCGCCAAGCCGCGCTCGTTCATGAACCTCTCCGGCGGGCCGGTCGTGGGCACCGCCAAGTTCTTCAAGGTCCCACCGGCCGGGCTCATCGTCGTGCACGACGAGCTCGACCTGCCGTTCGGCACCGTGCGACTGAAGCTCGGCGGCGGCGAGAACGGCCACAACGGCCTGCGGTCGATCACGAAGTCGTTCGGCACCAAGGACTACCACCGAGTGCGCTTCGGGGTGGACCGCCCGCCGGGCCGGATGGATCCCGCGGACTACGTTCTGCGCGACTTCTCGTCGACCGAGCGCAAGGAACTCGCGTTCGAGATCGACCGCGCCGCGGACGCCGTCGAAGCGCTCATCGCCAACGGTCTCGAAGCCGCGCAGAACGCCTTCCACTGATCACCCCTCACGTGCCCTGAGCTGCGGGGACGAGCGAGGTGGCGGCGGAGCGGCGCAGCTTGCCGGACGGCGTCTTGGGCAGACTGCCCGGTGACAGCACGACAACGGCGAACGGCCGCAGGCCGACCGCGTCCACGACCCGTGCGGTGATCTGCTTGCGCAGCTCGCCCACGGCGTCGTCGTCACCCGCGGAGCGGGACTCCACGACGACGGCGAACCGCTCCCTGCGCGTGCCGGCGTCCAGCCGCACCGCCACGGCGTTGCCCGCACGCACGCCGTCCACGGACGTAGCGGCCCGCTCGATGTCGGTCGGGTAGATGTTGCGGCCACCCATGATGATCACGTCCTTGCGGCGTCCGCACACCACCACCTGACCGTCCACGACGTACCCCTCGTCGCCGGTGTCGAGCCATCCGTCCGCATCCTGCGTCGCCAGCGGGCCGTCCACGGTCAGATAGCCGGGCGTCACCGACGTGCCGCGGACCCTGAGCTGACCGACCTCGCGCTCACCGAGCACCTTGCCGTCCTCGTCGACCACCTGGACCTCGAGACCGGGCACGGGCGGACCGAGCAGCGGGAAGGCCCGTGCGTTCGGGCTGTCCTCGTCGACGGGCACGGCAAGGTGCCGGGCTTCCAGCTCGTCCGGGTCGATCACGTCCACGGTGAGTCCGGTGAAGAGCGGAGCGAACGCCACGCCCAGCGTCGCCTCCGCCATGCCGTACGCGCACAGCACGCACTCGGACGGGAGTCCGAAACGCGCACCGGCGTCGGTGAACGCACGCACCGCCACCGGGTCGATGGGCTCGGCGCCGTTGAGCGCGATGCGCAGCGTCGACAGTTCGAACGCGCCGTCGTCGTCCACAGTGGACATACGTCGGCCGGCGATCGCATAGGCGAAGTTCGGCGCAGCGGTGATGGTGCCGCGGTACCTGGTGATCAGGTCCGGCCACAGGGTGGGCCGGGAGAGGAAGTCGACGGGGGTCACCTTCACCAGTTCGATGCCGAAGAGCATCGGCACGGTCAGGAAGCCCACCATCCCCATGTCGTGGAACAGGGGCAACCACGACACCATCGTGTCGTTCTCCGGGTCCAGCCGCGCCGCCTCGTGCATGGCACGCGCATTGGCCATCAGGTTGCCGTGCGTGATCCGCACCGCCTTGGGCTCGGCGGTGGAGCCGCTGGTGAGCTGGAGCAGCGCGGTGGCGTCCTCGCCCACCGGCACGGGAGCCTGCAACGGCTCACCGGAGAGGTCGTCGAGCTTGCGGTAGGCGATGCCGTGCTCGTCGAGAACACCCGACAGCGCGTCGAACGGGCTGCCGAGCAGCACCAGGTGCGCACCGATCATCGACAGCACCCGCAGCGTGTCCTCCGCCCACTCGGCGAGGTCGGTGCGCGGGGTCGGCTGGTGCAGCATCGTGGTGCTGCCACCCGCGAGCCACACCGCCTGCACGGCGGGCGCGATCATCGCGGGGTCCGCGGCCAGCACCGCGATCGACTCTCCGGGCTGGACACCACCGCTGACCAACGCACCGGCCATGCGGGTCGCCTGCTCGTGCACCTCCGACCACGTCCGGCGTTGCGGGGAGCCGGGCTCGCCCGTCGTCATTCCCCTGCACTGACCACCTTTCCCCGCTGCGGTCGCCACCATCGTGTCCACGAACAGGCTCATGGTGCGCAGCCTAGAGCGACCCTCGTCACGCCGTGGCGCGAATCCCCGTACGGTGTGGCGCACGTATTGGGCCGACAGGATGAAACTCCGAACGGCTCTGAAGGCGATGCTCCCTCCACAAAAGCGACTGGGAGGCTTGGGTGGACTCGGCTGGCTTCGACACGCGACATCAACCGGCCCATCCGGCACCACTGCTCACCGCACAGGACGTGCACCAGATCGCGTTCCACCAGCCCCGGCCGGGTCAGCTGGGCTACGACGAGGACCAGGTGGACGAACTGCTGGACCGCGTCGAGGCGACCCTGCGCAGTGAGGACGACCTGACCGCGGAACAGGTGCACCAGGTTCGGTTCAACCAGCCCGAGCCCGGCCGGCCGGGCTACGACGGGCACGAGGTCGACGTGTTCCTCGATCTCGTGGCCGACACGCTGCGGTCGACACCGCAACGGCAGCAGGCCGTCGCTCCAGCACAGGGGGCGCACGCCACGTCCACCAAGCTGAAGCCCGCACTCCAACTCTCGCCCGCCGACGTGCGGGGCGTGCGGTTCCACAAGCCGCGTCCGGGCAACCGGGGTTATCACGAAGGTGAGATCGACGCGTTCCTCGACCGCATCGAGGCCACGCTGCGCGGTGAGGACGACCTGACCGCGATGGAGGTTCAGGAAGCCGAGTTCAGTTCGGCGCCACCGGACCAGTTCGGCTACGACGAGGACGACGTCGACACGTTCCTCGACCTCGTGGTCGTGACGCTGGAACGGACGCCACCGAAGCCGGTGCGCATCAAGGCGAGCACTCCTGGACTGACAGCGATTGACGTGCGGACGGTCTCGTTCGGCAAGCCGCCCCGAGGACGGCGCGGGTATCAGGAAGCGCAGGTGGACCGCTTCCTCGACCGCGTCGAGAACACGCTGCTCGGCCGGGACGACCTGACGGCGCGGGACGTGCGCGAGGTGAAGTTCAGCCGTCCGCTGATCGGCCGGCGCGGCTACGACGAGGACCAGGTCGACGCGTTCCTGAGCCGGGTCGAACAGCACCTGGCCGGTGGGCCCGCGCGCCGGATCCCGCGAATCACGACCTGGAAGGAGTTGCGACAGCTGAAGCTGCCGCAGGCCTCAGGTGCGGAACGGGGTTACCGCATCACCCAGGTCGACCGCCTGCTGGAGGAGATCGGCATCGCGCTGGACGGGATGCTCGGCGCCACCTCGGACGAGGTGACGCGGGCGAAGCTCACGCCGTCCCTGCTCGCCGGTCAGGGCTACGACCGCGCGTTCATCGACGAACTGCTGCCGGAACTGGCTGCCGAATTGCGCAAACGGGACCGCTGAGACGCGCAGGGGCTGTCAGCCCTCGACGAGTTCGGCCGCGAGCATCCACTGCTCCTCCACGTCGGACGCCTCGGCGAGCACGGCGCGCAGGTCCGCGTCCAGGGCGAGCAGGCGGTCCGGGTCCGTGGCCGCCTCGGCGAGAACCGTGTGCAGCTCCGCCTTCTTCTTGTCCAGCAGCTCCAGGCGCCGCTCCAGCTTGGCCAGCTCCTTGCGCGTTGCCCGCTGCTCGGCCGCACTCGGCCCCGCGGACGCGGTCGTAGCCCGGGCACGGGACGGCTCGCGCGACACCTGCTCGGACATGGAGTCGCGGCGCTGCAGGTACTCCTCGATGCCGCCGGGCAGGTCGGTGAGTCCGCCGTCGCCCAAGAGGGCCACGACCTGATCGCACACCCGCTCCACCAGGTACCGGTCGTGCGAGATCACGACCAGCGTGCCCGGCCACGAGTCCAGGAGGTCTTCGAGCTGCTGCAACGTGTCGATGTCCAGGTCGTTGGTCGGCTCGTCGAGCAGCAGCACGTTCGGCTCGGCCATCAGCAGCCGCGCGAGCTGCAAGCGGCGGCGCTCGCCACCGGACAGGTCCGAGACCGGCGTCCACTGCTTCTGAGACGGGAAGCCGAACCGCTCCGCGAGCTGGGAGGCCGACATCTCCTGCTTGCCGAGCACCACGCGCTGGGCGACCTCCTCGATCGCCTCCAGCACGCGCAGGCCACCGTTGAGGTCGTGCAGTTCCTGGCTCAGGTGCGCGAGCTTCACGGTCTGGCCCTCGATGCGCTTGCCGCTCTCAGGCTCTCGCTCGCCCGCGAGCAGCCGCAACAGGGTGGTCTTGCCGGAGCCGTTCACGCCGACGAGACCGATCCGGTCGCCCGGTCCGATCCGCCACGTCAGGTCGTCGACCAGCGTGCGGTCGCCGACCGAGAGCGTCGTGTTCTCCAGCTCGACGACCGTGCGGCCGAGCCTGCGCTTGGCGAACGCGAGCAGCTCGACCGTGTCACGCGGCGCGGGCACGTCCGAGATGAGTGCCTCGGCCGCATCGATGCGGTAGCGCGGCTTGGACGTGCGAGCCGGGGCGCCGCGGCGAAGCCACGCCAGCTCCTTGCGGGCGAGGTTGCGGCGCTTCTCCTCCAGCGTGTCCGCGAGCCTGGCACGCTCGGCGCGAGCGAAGATCCAGTCCGCGTAACCGCCCTCGTACTGCTCGACGCGGCCGCCGACGACCTCCCAGGTGCGGGTGCAGACGGTGTCGAGGAACCACCGGTCGTGGGTGACGACGACGACCGCGCACTTGCGTGCCAGCAAGTGCTCGGCCAGCCAGCGCACGCCCTCCACGTCGAGATGGTTCGTGGGCTCGTCGAGGACGACGAGGTCGAGTTCCTGGACGAGCGCGGCGGCCAGCGCGACCCTCCTGCGCTCACCACCGGACATGGTGCTGACAACGGAGTCCAAGCCCAGCGCGGTGATGCCCAGTCCGTCCAAGATGGACCGCACGCGTGCGTCGGCGGCCCACTCGTGCTCGGCGTCGAAACCGAGCGGATCGATCACGGCCTGGCGCACCGTCGAGCCCTCGGGCAGTTCGGTGCGCTGCGTGACCACCGCCATCCGCAGGTCCCGGATCTGGCTCACGCGTCCCTCGTCCGGCGGCTCCAGGCCGGCGAGCACTTCGAGCAGCGTGGTCTTGCCACCACCGTTGAGGCCGACCACGCCGATCCGGTCGCCGTCGCCGACGCCGAGCGACACCCCGTCCAGCAGGGCGCGCACGCCGAAGGACTTCGACACGGATTCAAGGTTGACCAGGTTTGCCATTTACCAGCGCTTCCACATAGATCGTCCGGACTCGCGCGAGTCACGCGCCACCGTACCCAAGACGGGTCGTGCCGAACTCGCGCAGCACCCGGTGCCCCTGGTAGTTCAACGCACGGCGACCTGGCGGTATTTCAGGCGTGGACTTCCGGCGGCACGGGGCGGTGGGCATCCTCGTTCGCGACCACTCGCGCGCCGTGGACCGGACCGTGGGCGACCCGGACAGTCCGGCACACCCCGGCACCGGAGAGCTCCGCGGCGACCCGCACGGCGGACTCGGCGTCCGTGCACAGGAAGGCGCACGTGGGACCCGAGCCGGACACCATGCCGGCCAGCGCACCCGCGTTCACGCCGGCGCGCAACGTGCGGCGCAGGCCGGGCCGCAGCGACACGGCGGCCGCCTGCAGGTCGTTGCCGAGCAGCAGCGCGAGCTGGCGGGGGTCACCGGACGCGAGCCCCTCCAGCACCGCCTCCACCTCGCCGACCCGTGGTGGGTCGCCGTCCTTGCGAAGCCGGTCGAGCTCGTCGAACACGTCCGGTGTGGACAGCCCCCGGCGGTCGAAGGCGAGCACCCAGTGGAAGGGGTGACGGCCCAGCACGGGAACGATCTGCTCACCCCGGCCGGTGCCGAGAGCGGTGCCTCCGTACAGCGCGAACGGC
>DASYMV010000056.1:0-12188 GCA_036008865.1 Pseudonocardiaceae bacterium
CTTACCTGTCTGTTCCGTGCGGCCCCGCTCGCCGACCGAGGCGGGGTTAGTCGGTACTGGCCGCCACGGACCGCAGCCAGACCCAACTGTCAAGGTTACCAGCCGGCCTCCGAGCTAGTCGTTCGACGTGCTCAGAAGCGCCGACTCGACGGTCCGGTAGACCGGTCCCCCAGGCCCGAGCTCACTGCGCACGAGTTCCACCTGCGGGGGCGTCCACAGCCGGCCGGCGTAGCCGTCCAACCGCGCACCACGTGCCCTGCGCGCCACGGTCAGGTGCGGGTGCCAGCGCTGCGGATCCGCACCGGCCGCGATCGCGAGCCGCTTCAGCGCGTCGTCCGGGCACTGGACACCGATCCAGAACACGCCCGAGCGGAACGTTCCGGCATCGCCGAGCGTCAGTTCGGGGGCGGCCATGCCCCGCAGCCGCCGGAGCCGTTCGACCTGCTCGTCCTGGTCCGCGCGGTCGCCGTGGAAGGCGAGCGTGAGGTGCCACAGTTCCGGACGAACCCACCGCGCGCGGGGGTGCTCGGCCCGGAGCGGTCCCAGCGCCGCGTCGAGTTCTGCGACGACGGGCTCAGGAGGAACGAGCGCGGTGAACAGTCGAGGCAGATCATCGCCCCCGTCCGGCGCGGCGGAGCAGTTCGGAGAGCGCGGGGAAGTCCTCGCCCAGCACGTCGGCCGCCTGCACGAGCTCACGGCGATCGATGATCTTGCGCAGCAGCGGCAGCAGGGCCCCCTCGTCGGGCATGCCGTTGACCGGGAGAGAGTCGCGGCTCACCGTCGGCTTGGAGTCCCGCACGTCGTCCAGTGCCCGTTGCAGCGCCTCGGGAGCACCGGTGGCCACGTCCGGCGTGAGGACCTTGCGCTCCAGCATGATCAGACGGGCCAGCACCGACGGGTTGCCGATCTTGGCGCGGCGGCCGCTCATCACCTGGCTCAGCATGGGGGCACTGATGCCGAGCACGTCGGCCAGCTGGGCCTGCGACACGTTGAAGGCGACCACCAGGCGGCGCACCCGGTCGCCGAGAGGCTCCCCGTACCACTCACGCTGCAGAGCAAGATTGCGCTGGACGATCTTGTGGTCCTCCACCTTCGCCTCTCCCGTTGGCCAACCACGGCAACTCCTAGCCCGGCATACTGCCAGGACGCCGCCCTCCACACGGACGGTTCCACCGACCGAGTTCGCATTCGCGAGCGTTGCTCAACCCGATCAGGCGATTCCTGATCAGGCCCCGTCGAGCAGTTCCCTCGTCCGCAGGACGTCGTCGTCCATCTGCTCGACGAGCGCCTCGACGGAGTGGAACTTCTCCATGCCGCGCAGGCGCGCGACGAAGTCGAGCGACACCCGCTGGCCGTAGAAGTCCTCGTCGACGTCGAGCACGAAGGCCTCGACGCGGCGCTCGCGGCCGGAGAACGTGGGGTTGGTGCCGACTGAGACCGCGGCCTTGAGCCTGCGGTCCCGACCACCCGCGGAGTGCGTGAACCAGCACGCGTAGATGCCGTCCGCCGGCACCGCGGCGAAGCGCGGCGTCGACAGGTTCGCCGTCGGGTAGCCGAGGTCCTTCCCGCGGCCGTCGCCCCTGACCACTATCCCCTCGAGGCGGTGCGGGCGGCCGAGGGCGGCGGCCGCGGCGGCCACGTCTCCAGCATCGATGCACGAGCGGATGTAGGTGGAGGAGAAGGTGACCTCGCCGTCCTGGCCGTTCTCCACGTCGGGCAGGTGCGCGGTGACCAGATCAGCTCCCTCGGTGACGAATCCGAAGCGGTGACCGAGGTGGCGCAGCAGGTCGACGTTGCCTGCCGCCTTGTGGCCGAAGGTGAAGTTCTCGCCCACCACGACGGCGGTGGCGTGCAACCGGTCGACGAGCACCTCGTGCACGAACTCGTCGGCGGCCATCCGCGAGAGTTCGGCCGTGAAGGGCAGCACGCAGAACACGTCGACGCCGAGTTGCTCGACCAGTTCCGAGCGGCGACGCAGCGTGGTGAGCTGGGCGGGGTGGCTACCGGGCCGGACCACCTCGGACGGGTGCGGGTCGAACGTCATGAGCACGCACGGCACACCGCGCTGCTTGGCGAGCTTCACGGCGCGGTCGATGAGGGCCTGGTGCCCCTGATGCACGCCGTCGAACACACCGATTGTCACGACACAGCGGCCCCAGCCGCCGGGGAGATGATCAAGTCCGCGCCACCGTTGCACGGGTTGAAGCCTACGGCGCGGCGCGGATCACCCGCTTTCGGCGTGCCGTCCGCGCAACGATGGGAGCTTTCGTTTCGTCTTGCGGAACAAAAGCTCCCATCGTTGCACCGTTGGATGCGAGCGGTCAGCCCGCGGGGCTCAGCACCACGAGCGGCTTGGCGAGCTCGCCTTCGTCCTTGGCCAGCGCGACGACGTGGCCATCCGGCCCGAAGATGCCGTACGTGCCGTCGAAACCACCGGCGGGCAGGCGCCGGCCGTGCGCCAGCGCGACGGCCTCGACGGGCTCGATCTCACGGCGCGGGAACGCGGTCGCCACGGCGGCGTCGAGATCCAGCGACAGTCCCGGCTCCTGCTCCAGCTTCTCCAGCGTGCGCGCGACGCGCAGGTCGAACGGACCCACGCGCGTGCGTCGCAGCGCCCCGAGGTGACCGCCCACGCCGAGGTCCGCGCCCAGGTCGCGGGCCAGCGCGCGAACGTAGGTGCCCGACGAACACTCGACCATCACGTCGAGCTCGACGCCGCCGTTCTCCCGGCGCATCGACAGCAGGTCGAAGCGGTGCACGGTCACCGGACGCGCCGGGATCTCGACCTGCTCGCCCTCACGCACCCGCGCGTAGGCGCGCTTGCCGTTGATCTTGACCGCGCTGACCGCGCTCGGCACCTGCTGGATCGGACCGGTGAGCTCGGCGATACCCGCTCGGACCGCACCCTCGTCCACACCCGAAGTGTCCGCAGTGGACAGAACCTCGCCCTCGGCGTCGTCGGTGGTGGTCGACGAACCGAGCCGGATCGTCGCCAGGTAAGCCTTGCTGTCCAGCGCGAGGTGGCCGAGCAGCTTCGTCGCACGCTCCACGCCCAGCACGAGGATGCCGGTGGCCATCGGGTCGAGCGTGCCCGCGTGCCCCACCTTGCGGGTGCCGAGGATCCGGCGGACCTTGGCGACGACGTCGTGCGACGTCATGCCGTCCGGTTTGTCGATCACGACCAGGCCGGGAGGGACGGTGGGGCGGGGCTTGCGGGATGAAGCGGACACGGGCGAACTTTACGCGGCGACCGTGGCCACCTCGCGCGGTGCGTCGTCCCAGCGGTGGCGCCGAAGCTGGACCGGCACCGACTCGCCCCGCGCCTGTGCGGCGAACACCGCCGCGCGGGCACGACGCCACCACACCGTCGTGCGCCACACCCCGAGCACCAGCACCGCCGCCACGGCGAGCAGGCTGATCCGGAACGCCTGGGCCGGTGCGAGCGGCGCCACGAGGTCGAGCAGCACGCCGACGGCGAACGCCGAGACCGTGATCGCGGCGAAGCCGCCCACGTTCACGACGCCGGTGGCCGTGCTCACCCGGTGCACCGGGTTGTAGTCGCGCACCAGCGCGAACCCGATGCCGGAGATCGGGCCGCCGACGGCGAGCAGCAGGAATGCGACCACGATCACCGCACGTGGCACGACTCCTCCGGGCCAGCCCAGCAGCACCACCCAGCAGACGACCGCGACGCCCAGGTACGTACCGACGAGGCGCATGCGCAGCTCCGGCCGGCGGGCGGTGAACGCACCGATCGGCGGTCCGGACACGATCGCGCTGATCACCAGCAGGCTCAGCATGGAACTCGCCGCGTGCGCGGACATGCCCTGCGCCTCGACGAGCCACGGAAATCCCCACAGCAGGCCGAGCACCGTGGGGGTGGACATCGTCGCGAAGTGCACCCAGAAGCCCAGCCGGGTGCCCGGAACGCGCCACGCCTCCACGACCTTGCGCGCGACGATGCGCAGCGGGACGGGCTCGACGACCAGCACCGGCACGCCGGCGGGGACGTCGCGCAACCGGGATGCGGCGACGATCGCGAACGCGGCGGTGAGGCCACCCGCGACGAGGAAGGTCGTGGTCCAGCCGACGCTGCCCAGAAGGAGCGTCAGCGGCACGGTGGCAACGAGGTTGCCCACACCGCCCAGCGCCGCGGTGAGAGCCACGACGAAGGGGTAGCGGCGGGCCGGGAAGTGCGAGGTGGCAAGGCGCAGCACGCTGACGAAGGTCATCGCGTCACCGACGCCCACCACCGCACGCGCGGCGAGGCCGAGCGGGTAGGAGTGGGCAACGGCGAAGAGGGCCTGTCCCATGCCCATGAACAGGGCTGCGGCGGTCAGCACGCGGCGCGGGCCGAACCGGTCGACCAGCAGCCCGGTCGGGATCTGCATGAGGGCGTACACACCGATCTGGAGCACGGTGAACGTGCCGAGCGCGGCGGCGCCGACCCCGAAACGCTCGCTCGCCTCCAGCCCGGCCACGCCGAGCGTTGTGCGGTGGAACAGAGCGGCGATGTAGACGATCACGGCGATGGTCCAGATCAGCCACGCTTGCTTGGTGGCGCGATCGACCGGCAAGACGATTCCTCCTCGACGGAAGTCGGTGCGGTGGACGAACGGTCGACACTGGCCGCATTTGTCACATCGCCTGAGAAGCCGGTTTCGATAACGATTCCACCACGTGGTTTTCACCACACGTCAGGACCTGACGGCACCCACGACCGCCCACCGACCCGATCGCGCCCGTGCGAGCACTGCGATCAAGCGGAGCACCATGAACGCGGACAGGCCCGCCCAGATCCCGGTCAGACCCCAGCGGAAGACCAGCGACGCCCACACCAGCGGCAAGAACCCCAGCGCCGCCGACAGCAGCGTCGCGGTGCGCAGAAAGGCGGCGTCACCGGCACCGAGCAACACGCCGTCCAACGCGAACACCACGCCCGCGATCGGTTGCAGCGCCACGAAGAACCACCACGCGTGCGGGATCTCCGCCAGCACATCGGGATCGGTGGTGAACGCCTGGGGCAGCACGACGGCGAGCGCGGCGAACAACAGACCGAGCACGACGCCGAACCACAGGCCGTACCCGGTGATCTGCCGGGCGAGTCTGCGCGCCTTCTCCTGCTGGGTGGCGCCCAGGGCCGCACCGACCAGTGACTGTGCCGCGATGGCGAGCGAGTCGAGCACGAGCGCGAGGAACGTCCACAGCTGCAACACCACCTGGTGGGCGCCGACGGCGGCGACGGAGGTGCGCGCGGCCACGGACGCGGCGGAGATGAAGCACGCCTGGAAGGCGACGCTTCGCAGCACGAGGTCACGACCGAGCTGCAACTGCGCGCGCATCAGCGCGGGTACCGGGCGCAGCGGTGCGCCTTCCACCAGCAGCGCGCGGAAGAACAGACACGCCGCGATGAGCTGCGCGGCGACGTTGGCGATCGCCGACCCCTGCAACCCCCACCCGGCGCCGTAGACCAGCGCGGGGCACAGCACCGCCGACACGGCGTTGCCGAGCAGGACGTAGCGCAGCGGGCGGCCGGTGTCCTGCACCCCGCGCATCCATCCGTTGCCCGCCATCGTGACCAGCACGAACGGCGCGCCGAACAGCGCGATGTGCAGCCAGCTCACCGCCGCCGCGGCCACTGCGCCGTCACCGGCGAGCAGACGTGCGACGGGGGCGGCGAAGAGTTGCCCGAGCAGGAGGACGAGCAGACCAACCGCGATCGCGAGCCACGTGGCCTGCACGCCCTCCTCCACGGCGTCCTGCCTTCGCCCAGCGCCGTGCAGCCGCGCGGCACGTGCCGTCGTGCCGTAGGAGAGGAACGTCAGCTGACTGGAGACCTGGGTGAGCAGTACACCGCCGAGCGCGAGGCCGGCGAGCGGCAGCGCCCCCAGGTGACCGACCACCGCCGTGTCCACCAGCACGTACAAGGGCTCGGCCGCGAGCACGCCCAACGCCGGCACGGCGAGCGAGATCACCTGCCGCGCCGGTACCCGGTCTCCAGTCACAGTGCACCCCAGCCTTCCCGTTCCGGGCCCACGACGAGGAAGTTCCCCGTCTGGGCCTACGACGGGAGTCAGTTCGCGGCGACGCGGTCCAAGGCCGAGCGGAGGCCGGCGAGCACGTTCTCCGCGGGCCCGTCGGCGGTGAACCCGGCCGCGTGGCGGTGGCCACCGCCACCGAGCAGCAGGGCGACGTCGCGGACGTCCACCTCACCGACCGAGCGCAACGAGACGGTCCAGTGCTGCGGGCGCAGTTCCTTCAGCACCGCGGCGACCTCGGCCTCGGACGTGCTGCGCACGACGTCGATCACACTCTCGACCTCCTCGCTGCGCACGCCGTCGGCGTCGGCGAGCGTGACGACCGCGTGCACGAGGCCGAGACCGTTCGCGGCGTCGGGCTCCAGACGGGCTCTGCCGAGGACGCGCGAGAGCATGCCGAGGTAGTCGAACGGATGCGTGTCCATGAGCGGACGCGCCAGAGCCTCGGCGTCCACGCCGGCCTCCAGCAGCCGGGCTGCGAGGCGGTGCGTCTGGGGGCTCGCGGTCCGGAAGGACCGCGTGTCCGTGACCAGCCCGGCGTAGACGCACCGCGCGACGGGTTCGTCAACCTCGGCACCGAGTTCGTCAAGCAACTTCAGAGCGAGCACCGCGGTGGCTTCGGCACGGTCGTCGACGACGTTCACGGTGCCGTAACGGGTGTTCGACACGTGGTGGTCGATGACGATCACGTCACCACCCGCCGCGACGGTGGCCTCGACGCGGTCGGCCAGCGGGCCGAGCCGCGCGAGGCTCCCGGTGTCCATGGCGACCAGGACGGCGGGAGTCGCGGGAACGTCCGACGCCGGCACGAGCAGGCCCGCGACGTCCAAGCCCCGCAGGGTCTCGGGGACGTCCTCGGGCTCGCCGAACGACACCCGCACCTTCACGCCCCGGCGGTGCAGCGCCAAGCCGACGGCCAAGGCGCTCCCCAGGGCGTCGGCATCGGGGTTCACGTGTGCCAGCAACGTGACGTCGCTGGCGGAGGTCAGTACGTGTGCTGCGGCGGCCAGGTCCGCGCTCAGGTCGTTCACCACGCCTGCACGCTAGCCTGCTACGTCCAGGGGTCGCCCGTCAGCTCCGTCGCGAATCGAAGAATTCGTCCGAATCGTCGTCCTCGGGCGGCGCCTTGTACGGATCGGCCTCACCGGCCGGTTCCGCGCCGGACGCGATCCTCGCCACCTCCGCGTCGGCCTCCTTGGCCTTTGCGAGCAGTTCCTCCATCCGGCGAGCCTCGTCGGGCACCACATCGGTGACGAAGGTCAGCGTGGGCGTGAACCTCACACCGGTCTGCTGCCCGACCATGCTGCGCAGAACGCCCTTGGCGCTCTCCAGCGCAGCCACTGCGGCAGCGAGATCCGGCTCGGAGTTCAGCTTGTCGCCGAGCACGGTGTAGTAAACGGTGGCGTCGTGCAGGTCACCGGTCACCTTGGCGTCGGTGATGGTGACCCTGGCCAGCCGGGGATCCTTGACCTCGTGCTCCAGTGCGGAGGCGACGATCTGCGAGATCCGCTTGGCGAGCCTGCGGGCGCGGGCCTGGTCGGCCACGGCGCTCCCTCCTCTGATCGAAAGTTCTACTCGTCCTCCGGCCCGAGCAAGCGATGCCGGGCCGAGAGGAGTTCCAATTCGGGTCGTCCGGCAACCAACCGTTCGCAGGTGTCCAGAAGATCCCTGACGTGCTCGGCGTCCGCGGCCACGGCGGCCACTCCGATGAGGGCGCGCCGGTGCAGGTCGAGATGACCCGCCTCGGCGGCCGAGACGTCGAACTTGCGACGCAACTCGGCCACGATCGGCCGGATCACGGACCGCTTCTGCTTGAGCGAGTGGACGTCGCCGAGCAGCACGTCCAACTCAAGTGCACCCACGTACACAGGCATCACCGTGGTGTTGTAGTCGGTCCGACAACGGATTCGGGGCCACCGTTCCCGGCGGCCCCGAATCCCTTGCTCACTTCAGATCAGCTGCGCGGCTTCTCGCGCATCTCGAAGGTCTCGATGACGTCCTCGACCTTGAGATCGCTGTAGTTGCCGAGCGTCAGACCACATTCGAAGCCCTCGCGGACCTCGGTGGCGTCGTCCTTGAACCGCTTCAACGAGCTGATCGGCAGGTTCTCCTGGATCACCTTGTTGTCGCGGATGAGGCGAGCCCTGGCGTTGCGCCGGATCTCGCCCGACAGGACCATGCAACCCGCGATCGTGCCGACCTTGGAGGACTTGAAGACGTCCCGGATCTCGGCGCGGCCGAGCTGGACCTCCTCGTACTCCGGCTTGAGCATGCCCTTCAGGGCCTGCTCGATCTCGTCGATCGCCTGGTAGATCACCGTGTAGTAGCGGACGTCGATGCCCTCGCGGTTGGCCAGCTCGGTGGCCTTGCCCTCGGCCCGGACGTTGAAGCCCAGGACGATGACGTTGTCCGCGATGGCGAGGTTGATGTCGCCCTCGGTGATGCCACCCACGCCGCGGTGGATGACGCGCAGCTCGACCTCGTCGCCGACGTCGATCTTCATGAGTGCGTCCTCGAGAGCCTCGACGGTACCCGAGTTGTCACCCTTGATGATCAGGTTGAGCTGGCTGGTCTCCTTCAGAGCCTCGTCGAGGTCCTCCAGGCTGATCCGCTTGCGACGCGACGCGTTGAGCGCGTTGCGGTTGCGGGCCTGGCGCCGCTCGGCGATCTGCCGTGCGACCCGGTCCTCGTCCACGACCAGGAAGGTGTCACCCGCACCCGGCACCGAGGTCAAACCGATGACCTGGACCGGACGCGACGGCGTGGCCGCCGTGATGTCTCCACCGTGCTCGTCGACCATGCGCCGCACGCGGCCGTACGCGTCGCCCGCAACGATCGAGTCGCCGACGTGGAGCGATCCGCGCTGCACCAGCACCGTGGCGACCGGACCGCGACCGCGGTCCAGGTGCGACTCGATGACGACGCCCTGGGCCTCCATGTCGGGGTTCGCCCGCAGGTCCAGCGAGGCGTCTGCGGTGAGCAGGATGGCCTCGAGCAGACCGTCGATGTTGATGGCCTGCTTGGCCGAGATGTCGACGAACATCGTCTCGCCGCCGTACTCCTCGGCGACCAGTCCGTACTCGGTGAGCTGCTGGCGGATCTTGGCGGGGTTGGCCCCCTCCTTGTCGATCTTGTTCACCGCGACCACGATCGGCGCGTTGGCCGCCTGGGCGTGGTTGATCGCTTCCACCGTCTGCGGCATCACACCGTCGTCGGCCGCCACCACGATCACCGCGATGTCGGTCGAGTTCGCACCACGGGCACGCATGGCGGTGAACGCCTCGTGACCAGGGGTGTCGATGAAGGTGACGAGCCGCGGGTTGCCCTCGAGCTCGGTCTTCACCTGGTAGGCACCGATGTGCTGGGTGATGCCACCGGCCTCACCCTCGGCGACCTTGGCCTTGCGGATGGTGTCGAGCAGTCGGGTCTTACCGTGGTCGACGTGACCCATCACGGTCACGACCGGCGGCCGGATCTGCAGGTCGCCCTCATCACCGGCGTCCTCGCCGTAGGTGATGTCGAACGTCTCCAGCAGCTCGCGGTCCTCCTCCTCAGGGGAGACCACCTGGACGTTGTAATTCATCTCCGAGCCGAGCAGCTCGAGAACCTCGTCCGAGACCGACTGGGTCGCGGTGACCATCTCGCCGAGGTGGAACAGCACCTGCACCAGCGAGGCCGGGTTGGCGTTGATCTTGTCAGCGAAGTCGGTCAGCGAAGCGCCACGCGGCAGGCGGATCGTCTCGCCACTGCCCTTGGGCAGGCGGACGCCACCGACCGAAGGCGCCTGCATGTTGTCCATGTACTCCTGGCGCTTCTGCCGCTTGGACTTGCGTCCACGGCGCGCCGGACCACCCGGACGACCGAAGGCACCAGCGGTACCACCACGACCGGCGCCACCGCCACCGGGACGACCGCGGAATCCACTGCCGCCGCCACCAGCCGGGGCACCGCCGCCGCCGCCGGGACGGAAGCCGCCACCGCCGCCGCCGCCACCGCCGCCGGGACGGAAGCCACCGCCGCCGCCGCCGCCACCACCGGGACGACCGCCGCCACCACCAGGACGGCCACCGCCGCCACCGGGGCCGGGACGACCGCCACCGCCGCCACCACCAGGACGAGGACCGGCCGGGCGGCCGGGCATCATGCCGGGGTTCGGGCGCGGGGGCATGTTGCCGGGGTTCGGACGCGGACCGCCGGAACCGGCGGAACCGCTGGGACGGGGACCGGCCGGACGGCTGTCACCGGGCTTCGGCGCCGCACTGCGGTCGCGCTCGCGCTCGCCCTGGTGCCCGCCCTGGCCACCACCACCGGGACCGTGGCCACCAGGGCCATGACCACCGGGGCGCGGAGCGGACGGACGCGGCGAGGGAGCGCCACCGCCGACGCCGAAGGGGTTGTTGCCGGGCCGAGGCGCACGCGTGCCCGCAGGCTTGGGCGCCTGAGGCTTCGGCGGAACCACGGAGCCGGACTGCTGGCCCGCCTGGGCGGCCGGAGCCTGCTGCGGCGCACGGGGGCCGGGCCGGGGACCGGCCGACTTGGGCGCCGGAGCCGAGGATCGCGCCGCCGGTGCAGATGCCGCCGGTGCCGCCGGTGCAGATGCCGCTGGCGCGGCGGCCGGGGCCGGCTTCGGGGCAGCCGGACGCGGGCCGGGCACGGGGCCACGGCCGGGGACCGGGCCCGGACGGGCGGCCGGCCTGGATTCGGTCTTGGGCTCCGGCGCGGACTGCGCAGGAGCTGCCGGAGCGGGGGCCTGCGGCTTCGGCGGGCCCGGACGGGCGCCCGAAGGCTTCGGCTTCGCTTCGGTCTTGGCGTACGCGTCCCTCAGCCGACGGGCCACCGGGGCCTCGACGGTGGAGGACGCGGACTTCACGTACTCGCCTTGAGCGGCGAGCTTGCTGAGTACTTCCTTGCTCGTGACTCCGAGCTCTTTCGCGAGCTCGTGCACGCGGGCCTTGCCTGCCACTGCTCTCCTCAGGTGATGAGGTCGGCGGCAGTCCCGTCGACCTCGTCCTAACGTCGCGCGTTCATGGCTTCAGCTTCACGGCTGACTCATGACGGGTCGACCTGCTTCCTTGATTCCTGCTGACCGCGGGGCGATCCCGCGGTCGGGCTCTCGTGAACCGACTGCTCGAGATGGATGCGCAGTCCGGTGACGTCGAGTGTCCCCTGAACCCTCAGTGCTCTGGGGAACGCCCGTCGCCGCTCGGCGTCGCGAAGGCAATCGAGGTCGGGATGCAACCACGCACCCCGCCCCGGCAGCCTACGGCATGTGTCCGGGACCACGGTCCCGTCCACGACCACCACGCGCAGCAGCTCGGAGGGCAACGTCCGAGTGCGGCATCCGACGCACGTACGAACTGGGCTTATGTGCGTGACAACCGCTCTCCGACGTTGAACCACTGAGAAGTCTATCTCCTATTGCTCAGTCAGCCGAACCGGATGTCGCGGCACCCGCCGGAGCGGGACCGCCGGATTCGGCGTCGCTGCGGATGTCGATGCGCCAGCCAGTCAGTCGGGCAGCGAGGCGGGCGTTCTGCCCCTCCTTGCCGATCGCCAGCGACAACTGGAAGTCCGGCACGACGACACGAGCCGTCTTGGCGCGTTCGTCGAGCACCCGTACAGACACAACCTTCGCGGGCGACAACGCATTCCCGACGAAGGTCGCCGAGTCGTCCGAGTGGTCGATGATGTCGATCTTCTCACCGGCCAGTTCGCTCATGACGTTGCGCACGCGCGCGCCCATCGGGCCGATGCACGCGCCCTTGGCGTTCACGCCTGCCACGTTCGTCCGGACTGCGATCTTCGAGCGGTGTCCCGCCTCCCTCGCCACTGCCGGGATCTCGACGGTGCCGTCGGCGATCTCCGGCACCTCGAGCGCGAAGAGCTTGCGCACGAGGTTCGGGTGGCTGCGCGAGAGCATGATCTGCGGCCCGCGGTTGCTGCGCGAAACGCCGACCACGTACGCCTTGATCCGGGTGCCGTGCTCGTAGGACTCCCCCGCGACCTGCTCGGCCGAGGGCAGCACGCCCTCGGTGTCGCCGACCTGGATCACGACCATGCCGCGGGCGTTGGCGCGCGCGTCCCGCTGCACCACGCCGGCGATGATCTCGCCCTCCTTGGCGGAGAACTCGCCGAACGTCTTCTCGTGCT
>DASYMV010000057.1:0-16468 GCA_036008865.1 Pseudonocardiaceae bacterium
CGCGGTGGCTACCGGCGGGACGACCGCGGTGACCGGCGCGATGACCGCGGTTACCGGCGCGATGACCGCCGGGACGACCGGCGGGAGGAGCGTGGCGGTTACCGGCGCGACGACCGTCCGCGTTACGACAAGCGCGACGACAAGCGCGACGACAAGCGCGACGACAAGCGCGACGAGCGCAGCCGGGAACGGGCTGCCCGCTTCCAGGAGCGCGGCAGCACGCCCGAGGCCGAGACCCCGACAGCCGCTGCAGTCGAAGCGGTCGAGGGTGTCGAGACGGCTCCTGAGGAGCTGATCCCGGACGCCAGTGCACCGGTCACGGACGAAGAGACCGTGGCTCCTGCTGACGAGGTCCCGGTCGACGAGGCCCCCGCCAGGGAGCGGCCACGGGAGGACCGCGCGCCGCGGCGACGTGAAGAGGAGTCGGACTTCGGGCGGGTCCGCGCACCGGCGCTGCCGGAAGAGGCGGACATCTCCATGCTCGACCCCGAGGTGAGGCAGGAGCTTCGCAGCCTTCCCAAGGGCCTCGCCGACATCGTCGGACGGCACCTGGCAGCGGCGGGCCTGCTGATCGACAGCGAACCCGCACTCGCGCTCGAGCACGCTCGCTACGCGCGGGCCAAGGCCGCACGGGTGGGCGTCATCCGTGAAGCGACCGGCTTGACCGCGTACCACGCGGGTGAATGGGCCGAGGCGCTGTCCGAGCTGCGCGCCGCACGTCGGATGACCACTGGCACTGGGCACATCGCCGTGATGGCGGACTGCGAGCGTGCGCTGGGCCGTCCCGAGCGCGCCATCGAGCTCGCGCGGGAGGCGAAGGGCCAGGCGCTGTCGCCGGAGGAAGCTGTCGAACTCCGCATCGTCGCCGCGGGAGCGCGCCGCGACATGGGACAGCTCGAAGCGGCAGTGGTGGCACTGCAAGGGCCGGACCTCAACCCGGATCGCCGGCAGCCGTGGAGCGCGCGTCTGTTCTACGCCTACGCGGACAACCTCGCCGCTGCAGGCCGCACCGAGGATGCAGTGAAGTGGTTCCTCAACGCGGCCGAGGCCGACGACGAGGGCGAGACCGACGCAGCGGAGCGCGCCTTCGAGTTGACCGCCGAGGACGACTCGGAGGCCGAGGGCACGGGAGAAGCCGGCACCGGAGAGATCGCCACGGACGAAGCGAGTACCGAGGAGAACGCCGAACAGTGAGCGAAAGCTTGTTGGATCGCTACGACGCCCTGCTGATCGATCTCGACGGCACCGTCTACCGGGGCCGGGGCGCGGTGCCGGGCGCGGCGGAGGCGGTCGCCTCCGCCCGCCGGCACGGCACCGGCATCCGGTTCGTGACCAACAACGCCTCTCGCGCACCGCAGGAGGTGGCTGACCACCTCGACGAAATCGGCTTCGACGCCGTCGTCGAGGAGGTCAGCACCAGCGCGCAGGCCGGTGCGGCCATGCTGGCCGACCGGCTTCCCGCGGGCTCCGCCGTCCTCGTGCTGGGGACCGATGCGCTCGCCGACGAGGTGCGGCAACGCGGTCTGGAGCCGGTTCGGGAAGCCGAAGGCGCGGTCGCCGTCGTGCAGGGAATGTCACAGGACCTCGGTTGGTGCGACTTGGCCGAGGCCTGCGTGGCCATTCGCCGGGGCGCGCTGTGGGTGGCGTGCAACGTCGACGTCACCCTGCCGACCGAACGCGGTCTCTTGCCCGGCAACGGCGCGCTGGTCGCTGCGCTGAAGGCTGCTACGAACGCCGAGCCGCTGGTCGCGGGCAAGCCGGCGGCCCCGCTGCTCGAACAGGCGGCGAAGTCGCTCGGGGCGCAGCGTCCGCTCGTGATCGGCGACCGGCTGGACACCGACATCGCAGGCGCTGTGAACGCGGGCATGGATTCCCTGCTCGTGCTGACCGGTGTGTCGACCGAGTCGGACGTGCGTGCGGCGCCGGCCGACCGCAGGCCCACGTACGTCGCTGCTGACCTGTCCGTGCTGGACCGTCCCGCTGACGAACTGAGTCTCGCCTGATCGGCTATTTTGGAAGGGTGAACGCTGATGTTCCCCTGCCGGGCCCGCCTCCGAGTCCCGTGGACGGGATCGACCGTGCGCTGGACGGTCTCGAGGGCCTCGACCAGCTCGACGTCGTCGAGCACGTGGCGCGTTTCGACATCGTGCACACGGCGTTGACCGACGCGTTGTCCAGCATCGACAAGGTGTGACGCAAGTGCCTCGCCGGGCGCGGCTTGATGCCGAACTGGTGCGCCGGGGATTGGCGCGATCCAGAGAACACGCGAGTCAGTTGGTCGCCGCCGGTCGCGTGACGGTGCGGGGTACCGTCGCGACGAAACCCGCGACGGCAGTGGAACTCGGCACCGCTCTGGTGGTGCTCGCGGACACCGACGACCCGAACTGGGCCTCGCGGGGCGCGCACAAATTGGTCGGTGCCCTGCAAGCCTTCGACGGACTCGCCGTGTCCGGCCGCCGGTGTCTCGACGCGGGCGCGTCGACCGGTGGGTTCACCGACGTGCTGCTGCGCAACGGCGCAGCGCAGGTGGTCGCCGCCGACGTCGGCCGCGGCCTGCTGGACTGGCGGCTGCGCACGGACGAGCGCGTGGTCGTCAAGGACAAGACCAACGTCCGCTCGCTGCGGGCCGAGGACATCGACGGTCCGGTGGACCTGATCGTCGCCGACCTGTCGTTCATCTCGCTGCGCCTCGTGCTGCCCGCGCTGGTGGACTGCCTGGGGACCGACGCCGACCTGGTACCCATGGTCAAACCGCAGTTCGAGGTCGGCAAGGACCGACTGGGTTCCGGCGGCGTGGTGCGTGATCCGGCACTGAGGGCCGAAGCCGTGCTGGACGTGGTCGCCGCCGCCGCGAAACTGGGCTTGCGGCTGCACGGCGTCACCGCAAGCCCGTTGCCCGGTCCGTCCGGCAACGTCGAGTTCTTCGTGTGGCTTCGCCGAGGTGAACCGTTGGACACCGAATCCGCGGCCGAACTGGTGCGAACCGCCGTCGTGGAGGGACCGCAATGAGTCAGGGCCGGGAAATCCTGCTGGTCGTCCACACCGGACGGAAGACGAACGTCCACCTCGCCCAGGAAGTCGCGGCCAGCTTCGCGGCGGCCGGAATCCGGTTGCGCGTCCTCGAGGAGGAGGCGCCCGATCTCGACCCGTCGTGCTACGAGGAGGTCGTTCCGGCCGACGACAACGCCGCGAAGGGCACGGAACTCGTGTTCGTGCTCGGTGGTGACGGCACCCTGCTGCGAGCGGCCGAACTGGCACGCCCGGCCGGGGTGCCCGTGCTCGGGGTGAACCTCGGTCGGGTGGGTTTCCTGGCCGAGGCCGACTCCGACGCGCTGCACGAGGCGGTGCGCCACGTCGTCGACCGGTGTTACCACGTCGAGGAGCGGATGACGATCGACGTCACCGCGACGCTCGACTGCGAGGTGCTCGACAGCACCTGGGCCCTGAACGAGGCCAGCGTCGAGAAGAGCATGCGTGAACGCATCCTCGACGTCGTGGTCGAGATCGACGGCCGCCCGGTGTCCGCCTTCGGCTGCGACGGCGTGCTCTGCGCGACCCCTACCGGCTCCACCGCCTACGCGTTCTCCGCCGGCGGTCCAGTGGTGTGGCCGGACGTGCAGGCTCTGCTGGTGGTGCCGAGCAATGCGCACGCTCTGTTCGCACGTCCGCTGGTGGTCTCACCCAAGTCGACAGTGGCGCTCGAGGTCGAGTCGCACGGGCACCCCGCAGTCCTGTGCTGCGACGGTCGCCGCACGATCAACCTGCCGCCGGGCTCACGGGTCGAGGTTGTCGAGGGGAGCAAGCCGGTCAAGCTGGTCCGGTTGCGGGAAGCGCCGTTCGCCGACCGCCTCGTCGAGAAGTTCAACCTCCCGGTGCAGGGATGGCGGGGCCCATCGGCAGGCTGACCGCCCCTTTGGGTCAATCGGCATTGGTGCGTTTGGCCACCTCGGGGGCCTCCGACTCTCCTGTGTCGGCCTCGGCCGCTAGGGTTCGCCCTGTGCTGGCCGAGATGCGCATCCAGGGCCTCGGCGTGATCGATGAGGCCACGCTCGAACTGGACTCGGGTTTCACCGTCGTCACCGGTGAGACCGGAGCGGGAAAGACGATGGTCGTCACCGGGCTCCACCTGCTCGGGGGCGGTCGTGCGGAGGCGTCGCGAGTTCGCTCCGGGGCCGACCGAGCCGTTGTCGAGGGAAGGTTCCAGGCCCCTCCGGACAGCCCCGCCGCCAGGGTCGCCGACGAAGTCGGCGGCGAGCCCGACGAGGACGGCACCGTGATCGCGGTGCGCACGGTCGGCTCGGACGGAAGGTCGCGCGCCCATCTCGGCGGTCGTTCGGTGCCCGTTGGTGTGCTGTCCGAGCTGGCCGAGCAACTCCTCGCGGTGCACGGACAGAACGACCAGCTCAGGTTGCTGCGCCCTGCCGAGCAGCGCTCCGTGCTCGACCGCTTCGCCGGTGACGAGGTCGCCGAGCCGCTGCGCGAGTACCGACGCGTGCGGGAGGAGTGGCTGCGCGTCTCCGCCGAGCTCACCGAGCGCACCGAACGTTCACGTGAGCTGGCTCGGGAGGCGGATCTGCTGCGCCACGGACTGAGCGAGATCGCCGCGGTCGACCCGAAGCCCGGTGAGGACGTCGAGCTGGTGGAGGAAGCTCGCCGCCTGGCCGACGCCGACCAGTTGCGCGAAGCGGCGACCGGTGTGCAGTACGCCGTGAGCGGCGCCGCGGACGGCGACCCGGACAACCCGGGTGCGCTCGGGCTGATCGGCGAGGCTCGTCGCACGCTCGCCGCGTCGGAGGACCCGGTGCTGCGCGACCTGGAACCGCGACTGGTCGAAGCCGCGACGTTGCTCGCCGACGTCGGCGCGGAGATCGGCACGTACCTGGAGCACCTGGACGCGGATCCGACGCGCTTGGAGCACGTCCTCGCTCGCCAGGCCGAACTGAAGCACCTGACCCGCAAGTACGCGGCCGACGTAGACGGCGTTATCGCGTGGGCGGAAGAGGCGTCGCAGCGGCTCGACGGCCTGGACACGTCGGAAGAGGCGTTGATCGCGCTCGCCGCGCGACGCGACGAGCTGGCCGTCGAGCTGGCCGGGTACGCGCAGCGGGTCACCGCCGCCCGCTCCAGGGCGGCGTTGGACCTCGGCAAGGAGGTCACCGAGGAACTCGCGGGACTCGCCATGCCGCAGGCGACCATCGAGGTCTCAGTGCGCCCGCGACCGGCCGAGCAGGGTGACACCCAGGCGCTCGTGGTGGGCAAGCAGCGCCTGCACGCGGGTACGAGCGGTGTGGACGACGTGGAGCTCAGGCTCATTTCACATCCCGGCGCACCGGCGCTGCCCGTGCACAAGGGCGCGTCCGGAGGTGAGCTCTCCAGGGTGATGCTGGCGCTGGAGGTCGTGCTGTCGCACTCCGACCCGGTGCCCACCCTCGTGTTCGACGAGGTCGACGCCGGCGTCGGCGGCCGAGCCGCGGTCGAGGTCGGGCGCAGGCTCGCGAGGCTGGCCCGCAGCCACCAGGTCATCGTGGTCACCCACCTGCCTCAGGTGGCCGCGTTCGCCGACCGCCACCTCGTCGTCGACAAGAGCGCGGACGGCGCCGTCACGCGCAGCGCGGTGCGAGTCCTCGACGAGTCCCAGCGCGTCGTCGAGCTCGCCCGGATGCTGGCCGGAATGGACTCGACGGACACGGGCCGAGCACACGCCGAGGAGTTGCTCGCTGCCGCGAAGGCCGACAAGGACAGCACACCGGTGGAACGCCGCCAAGGGCGAACGGGTGAGCGCGGTCGCAAGAAGGGCGGCTGAACCGGCCGATCGGTCTCACGACGCGCGACGATCTGGCGATGACCGAGCGCGCGCCGTACGGGCCTTCGTCGGAACCGGTGGGGGCCCGCTTGTCGGGCCCTGGCTCGTCGACGTGTTGCTGCTGATCTTCGGATCCGCCACGGCGATCACGAGCGCTTTCCACGATCTGCATCGGCGCGCGGACACCTGCCTCGGCTCTCGGGCCGGGAATGTGGCTGCTGCTCGTGCTCCGGTCTCCGCTCGGTGCGCCTCGTCCGGTCGGCCCGTCGTGCACCAGCTCGCACCCGAGACGCTGCGTGACGGATTCCCGGCGACCTCCCACGGGACGGCTACCTCTGACGGCGCCGGATTTCATCACCCGACCGGGGGAGAGCCGCCTCACTCGCCGTCCACAGTGGATCAAGAGCCGAACTGACCTGCGCGAACGCGCGGCGTGGCTCACGGTCACAGCGCCTGCGGTTTGTCACCATCAACGTCATGAAGCTCTCCGCGTTGCTCCACCGAACGAACCACGACCTGCCAGGAGTCACCGGCGTCGCTCGGGTCGATCGCCGCGTCGGGGATCTGTTGCGCCGCCTGAGTCCCGGCGACATAGCGGTGCTCGACGAGGTGGATCTCGACCGCAGAACCGCGGAGGCACTGGTGAGTGCGGACGTCGTCGGTGTCGTCAACGCCTCCCCGTCGATCTCCGGCAGGTTCCCCAACCTGGGGCCGGAACTGCTGATCGAAGCGGGGATCCCGCTGATCGACGGGGTGGGCCACGCCGCTCTTCGGGAGATCAAGGACGGCACCAAGCTCCGGTTGCTCGAGGGCACCGTCTACTCGGGTGAGCTCGAGATCGCCAAGGGTGTCGAGCAGACCGCGGACTCGGTCGCCGATCTCATGATCGAAGCGAAGGCCGGCATGGCCGCTCAGCTGGAGGCCTTCTCCGCCAACACCATCGAGTTCCTGCGCCGCGAACGCACGCTGATCCTCGACGGGATCGGTGTGCCCGAGGTGTTCGTGCCGATCAGGGATCGGCAGGTGCTCGTGGTGGCGGGCGGCCCGACTCACGCCGAGGAACTCAAGCGCTTGAGCAAGTACATCCGCGAGTACCGACCGGTGCTCGTCGGCGTCGACACGGGCGCGGACACGCTCTTCGACGCCGGGCTCAAGCCGGACATCATCGTGGGGGACCCGGACGCCATCGGCACCGAGACGCTCAAGGCCGGCTCGGAGGTGGTCGTGCCCGCGCAGATGGACGGCCATGCTCCCGGTCTGGAGCGGATCCAGGACCTCGGCATCGGCGCGGTCACCTTCCCCTCGTCCGGCAACGCCGAGGACCTCGCCCTGCTGCTCGCCGAAGCCCACGGCGCGAGTCTGGTGGTCACCGTCGGCCTGCAGGCGGGCCTGCGCGAGTTCCTCGACCGGGGCCACTCCGGCTCGACCCCCTCGACGTTCCTCACCCGGCTGAAGCTGGGCAGCAAGATCGTCGACGGCGAGGCCGTCGCAACACTGCACAGCAGCCGGGTGTCCGTGGGCATGACCTTCCTCCTCGTGCTCGCCGCGATCCTGGTGATGGTCGCCGCGCTGGCCGTGTCCGGCGTGGGTCACGCCTACGTGGGCGTCGCCGTGGACACCTGGCACTCCGTCATCGACTGGTTCAAGGGGCTTGTCTCGTGATCTCGTTGCGCTACCACATCGTCTCGGTCACGGCCGTGTTCCTGGCGCTCGCCGTCGGCGTGGTGCTGGGCTCGACGGCCATCAGCGGCCGCCTGCTGTCAGGGCTGAGCGACGACAACAGCTCGCTCGGCAAGGAGGTCTCCGACCTGCAAGCCGAGCGCAACGGGCTCAACTCCAAGCTCGCCGAGTCCGACAAGTTCGCGACCTCCGTCGGCCCGCTGGTCGTGCGGGGCCAGCTGACCGACCGCACGGTGGTGCTGGTCACCACGGCCGACGCCAAGCCGAGTGATCGGGACGCGTTGACGTCATTGCTGAAGTCCGCCGGCGCGACCGTGACCGGCGAGGTCCAACTCACCGACGCGTTCGCCGACCCGAACAAGGCCGACCAGCTGCGCGACCTGGTCGCACGGCTGCAGCCGGCAGGCACGCAGCTGCCCACCGCCGCCGACCCCGGCACCCGCGCGGGCGGGCTGCTCGGCGCCTTGCTGTTGTTGAACAAGGACAACAACCAACCGCAGGCTTCGGCGGACGAGGCCGCGTCAGCGCTCGGCGGGCTCGCCGGTGCGGGCTTCGTCAAGCAGGGGCAGGGGATCAAGCCGGCGCAGCTCGCGGTGGTGCTGACCGGTGGCGCGGTGAATGGCGACTCGGCCGCCGACCGCGCGGCCACGATCGCCCGCTTCGCCACACAGCTCGACCGGTCGGGTGCGGGGACCGTGCTGGCCGGCGGCAGCGGATCCGCGAACGGCACCGGCGCGGTGGGCGTCGTGAGGGCGGACACGTCCGCCACGTCCGTGCTGTCCACCGTCGACGACCTGGACCGCCCGGCAGGCCAGATCGTCACCGTGCTGGCGCTGCGCGAGCAGCTGGAGGGCAAGGCCGGCCGTTACGGCGTGGCGGGCAACGCCGAGGCCCCGGCGCCGGGGGTGGCCGGCTGAGCCCCGAAGCCTGCTGGTCCGTTCGAGTGATCGATGGGTAGGGTCGAAGTGCGCTGCGTGACGGGTGGCGTGTTAACGTAGGGGCCCGTGGACAGGGAAGGTCTGAAGAACTTCCCGCAAAATCTCAACCAGCTTCGGCTGTGAACCACGGGAGCCTCGTTGGTGCTTCAGGCACGTACCACCAAGCACGTTTTCGTCACCGGGGGTGTCGCCTCCTCCCTTGGCAAGGGGCTCACCGCTTCCAGCCTCGGCCAGTTGCTCACCTCCCGCGGTCTGCGGGTGACGATGCAGAAGCTGGACCCCTACCTCAACGTCGACCCGGGGACGATGAACCCGTTCCAGCACGGTGAGGTGTTCGTGACCGATGACGGGGGGGAGACGGACCTCGACATCGGCCACTACGAGCGGTTCCTCGCACGTGACCTCTCGGGCTCGGCCAACGTGACCACTGGCCAGGTCTACTCCGAGGTGATCGCCAAGGAGCGGCGCGGCGAGTACCTGGGCGACACCGTCCAGGTCATCCCGCACATCACCGACGAGATCAAACGCCGCATCCGCGCGATGGCCGAGCCGGACGGTGACGACTTGGTCCCGGACGTGGTGATCACCGAGGTCGGCGGCACGGTCGGCGACATCGAGTCGTTGCCGTTCCTGGAGGCTGCCCGCCAGGTCCGCCACGACGTCGGCCGCGACAACGTCTTCTTCCTGCACGTGTCGTTGGTGCCCTACCTCGCCCCGTCCGGCGAGCTGAAGACCAAGCCGACGCAGCACTCCGTCGCCGCGTTGCGCAACATCGGTATCCAGCCGGACGCGATCGTCTGTCGCGCGGACCGGGAGATCCCGGACGCGCTCAAGCGCAAGATCGCGCTGATGTGCGACGTCGACACCGAGGCCGTGGTCGCAGCGGTCGATGCGCCGTCGATCTACGACATCCCGAAGGTGCTGCACTCCGAAGGCCTCGACGCCTACGTCGTGCGCCGGCTCGACCTGCCTTTCCGCGACGTCGACTGGACGGTGTGGGGCGACCTGCTCGATCGCGTGCACCACCCGGAGGAGACCGTCCGCATCGGGCTCGTCGGCAAGTACGTCGACCTGCCCGACGCCTACCTCTCGGTCACCGAGGCACTGCGCGCGGGTGGTTTCGCGCACCGCGCCAAGGTGGAAGTCGTCTGGGTGCCCTCCGACGAGTGCGAGACGCCCACCGGCGCGGCGCGCGCGCTGAGCGGACTGGACGCCGTGCTCATCCCCGGCGGCTTCGGCGTTCGCGGCATCGAGGGCAAGATCGGCGCGATCCACTACGCCCGCACCAGGCGCGTTCCGGTGCTGGGCCTGTGCCTCGGCCTGCAGTGCATGGTCGTCGAGGCCGCCCGCAACCTCGCGGGCATCGAGGACGCGAACTCGGCCGAGTTCGAGGAGACAGCGAATCCGGTCATCAGCACCATGGCCGACCAGCAGGACGTCGTCGCAGGCCAGCGCGACATGGGTGGAACGATGCGGTTGGGTGCGTACACCGCGAAGCTGATCCCCGGCTCGGTCGTGGCGAACGCCTACGCCACCACCGAGGTCTCGGAACGGCACCGTCACCGCTACGAGGTCAACAACGCCTACCGCGACCGGCTGTCCGAGGCGGGGCTGGTCTTCTCCGGTACCTCGCCGGACGGCAGGCTCGTCGAGTTCGTCGAACTGCCCGCCGACGTGCACCCGTTCTTCGCCGCCACGCAGGCGCATCCGGAGCTGAAGAGCAGGCCCACCAAGCCGCACCCGCTCTTCGCCGCCTTCGTTCGCGCCGCGCTCGACTACCGGGCGGCCGACCGTCTGCCGGTCAAGCTGACCGCCGGGGCGGGCAAGTGACGGAAAGGCACGACTTCAAGACGGTGTCCTCGCGCGACGTGTACGTCGGCAAGATCCTCGCGTTGCGGGTCGACGAGGTCGCGATGCCCGGCGGTGGCACCGCGGTGCGCGAGGTGGTCGAGCACCTCGGCGCGGTGGCGGTGGCGGCCGTGGACTCCGACGGCCAGGTCGTGCTGATCCACCAGTACCGGCATCCGTTGGGGCGCAGGCTGTGGGAGTTGCCCGCCGGTCTGCTGGACTCCGTCGGCGAGGATCCGGTCGAGGGCGCCCGTCGCGAGCTGGTCGAGGAGGTGGGCCTGGTCGCACAGGAGTGGGCCACCCTCGTGGACGTCGCCGCGTCGCCGGGATTCACCGACGAGGTCGTCCGGGTGTTCCTCGCCCAAGGGCTGTCCACAGTGGATCGCGATGCGCAGGGCGAGGAGGAGGCGGATCTCGAGATCCACCGCTTTCCGCTCGCCGAGGCCGTGCGCATGGTCTTCTCCGGTGAGATCGTCAACGCGTCGACCGTGGCGGGCTTGCTCGCCGCCCGCGAAGTGCTGGAGGGCAGGGCGAAGCCGCGGCCTGTGGACGCCCCTTGGCTCGATCGGCCGACTCGGTTCGCCGCACGCAAATCCTGACGCGAACGCGCCTCAAGGCCACCTCGTCGGCGTTTCGACGCCCGCGAGGTGGCCTTGACGGCACTCAGGAGGAAGAACAGATGCGCGTGCTGAAGGCCGTGACCGGGCCTGTGGGTGTGGCCGTCGGCGCCGCGGCCGGGTGCGGCGTGCTGGTCTTCGTCAACCCCGACAACCCGGATTCCTGGCTGCCGCGGTGCCCGTTCAACGCGATCACCGGCCTGCAGTGCCCAGCCTGCGGTGCCACTCGGATGGTGCACGCGCTGGTGCACGGCGATCTCGCCGCCGCGTGGCACTTCAACGCGCTGATGCTGATCGCCGGCCTGCCGTTGCTCGGCTGGCTGTGGGTGCGCTGGTTCCGCGCGGCCCGGCGGAACGAGCCCACACCAGCACCGCCGAAGGCGGTCGGCATCGCGGTGACGGTGCGAGGCCCGTCCTGGATGGTCGTGCGGAACTTCGTCGGGATCTAGCGCCCGGCTCAGTCCCGCAGCTTGCGGCCGAGGGAGGAAACGGTAGCCGGTTCCCCGTGTTGGGAGCGCCGGACTCCGCTGATCGGCATACCCTGCGGTGGTGCTGGTGGGAGTGCCGCGGGAAGTCAAGAACCACGAGTACCGGGTGGCGATGACGCCGGCCGGCGTGGTGGAGCTGGTGCGCCGGGGCCACGAGGTCCTCATCGAGACGACAGCGGGGGCCGGCTCGTCCATCCCGGACGCGGAGTACGTGGCCGCGGGCGCTCGGATCGCGCCCGACGCCGACGCGGTCTGGGACGCCGCCGAACTCGTGCTCAAGGTCAAGGAACCGGTGGCCGAGGAGTACCACCGCATGCGGCGGGGCCAGACCCTGTTCACCTACCTGCACCTGGCGGCGAGCGCCGAGTGCACGCGCGCGATCGTGGCGGCGAGGATCAACGCCGTGGCCTACGAGACGGTGCAACTCCCCGATGGCTCCTTGCCGTTGCTCGCACCGATGAGCGAGGTCGCAGGGCGCATGGCCGCACAGGTCGGTGCGCATTGCCTGGAACGCGCGCAGGGTGGCCGGGGAGTACTGCTCGGCGGCGTGCCCGGTGTGCCGGCGGGCAAGGTGGCGGTGATCGGCGCGGGTGTCGCGGGGCTCAACGCCGCGGCGATCGCGGTCGGCATGCAGGCCGAGGTGATCGTGTTGGACACGAACGTGAACCGGCTGCGTCAGATCGACTTCACCTACCGCGGTCATCTGCAGACCGTCGCCAGCAACTCCTACGAGGTCGAGAAGGCCTGCCGCTGGGCGGACCTGGTGATCGGCGCGGTTCTGGTGCCGGGCGCGAAGGCGCCCAAGCTCGTCAGCACCGAGTTGGTGTCGACCATGCGACCCGGCTCGGTGCTCGTCGACATCGCGATCGACCAGGGAGGCTGTTTTGCCGACTCGCAGCCGACCACCCACGACGATCCCACCTATCGGGTCCACGACTCGGTCTTCTACTGCGTGGCCAACATGCCCGGCGCGGTCCCGCACACCTCCACGTGGGCTCTGACCAACGTCACGCTTCCCTACGCACTGGCGTTGGCGGACAAGGGACTGCGGCAGGCCGTCGCGGACGATCCGGTGCTCGCCAGGGGCGTGAACGTGGTGGACGGCATGGTCGTGCTCGCCGAGGTCGGGCAGGCCCACGGCCTGCCGCACACTCCCCTCGCCGCGGCGCTCCGGGTGGCGGCTTGAACGTGCTCGCGATCGTCGGCAGCTACCTCGACCACCTCGTTGTGGAACGCGGCACCTCGCACAACACGCTGGACTCCTACACCCGCGACCTGCGCCGCTACTGCGACCACCTCGCCGAACGGGGCCTCACCGACCTGTCCCAGGTGACCGAGGCTCACGTCAGCAACTTCCTCGCGACACTGCGGGAGAGCGGCCTGGCGGCGTCCTCGGCGGCGCGCACCCTCGTCGCGGTGCGCGGCCTGCACCGCTTCGCCCACCGGGAAGGCCTCGTGGCCGGCGACCCGGCACGAGAGGTCCACCCCCCGAGTCCGCCGCGGCGGCTTCCCAAGGCGCTGCCCGTCGACGACGTACTGCGCCTGCTCGACACCCACGGCGGACAGGACCCGCGTCAGTTGCGCGACCGGGCGCTGCTGGAACTGCTCTATTCGACGGGGGCGCGCATCTCCGAGGTCGTGGGACTCGACCTGGACGACGTGGACGCGGACGAGCGGACGGTGCTGCTCGACGGCAAGGGCGGCAAGCAGCGCATCGTCCCAGTCGGCAAACCGGCGCTGACCGCCTTGGACTCGTACCTGGTGCGGGCCCGGCCGGCACTCGCGACGAAGGGTCGCGGCACGCCCGCGGTGTTCCTCAACGCCCGAGGAGGACGCCTGTCCCGTCAGAGCGCCTGGCAGGTGCTCAAGACCGCGGCGGAGGAGGCGGGCATCACGTCACCGGTCTCACCGCACACGTTGCGCCACTCGTTCGCCACGCACCTGCTGGAGGGCGGAGCGGACGTCCGGGTGGTGCAGGAGCTCCTCGGACACGCCTCCGTGACGACGACGCAGGTGTACACGCTGGTCACCGTCAACACCTTGCGCGAGGTCTACGCGACCGCGCATCCCCGCGCCCTGGGTTCCGGGTCTGCCGATCCCGCTCGATCATCGCGAACATGAGGGACGCACGAGTACCGTGATGCGGTGCCGAATTTGGAGGAACCGGAACGGTCGAAGATCGGCCTGGCCGGTGTGCTTCACGCGCTGAGCGATCCCACGCGGCTCACCGTGGTCAGGCAGATCCAGGCCGAGGGAGAGCGGCTTTGCGGATCGTTCGAGGTGGGTGTCGCCAAGTCGACGTTGTCCCAGCACCTGCGTGTGCTGCGGGAGGCGGGCCTGACGAGGACCCGGTGCCGGGGCAACCAGCGCTGGGTGTCCTTGCGCCGCGACGACCTCGACGAGCGGTTCCCCGGTCTGCTCGACGTGGTTCTCACGGCGGCCGCCCGAACGGACGTGAGCGTCTGAACGGCGCGTTTCCGCTTCGGCGAGGCGCGTTGCCGCTGCGCAGGGGGCGGCCTAGGCTGCCGGAGACGTCAGGACAAGACCGGAGGGCGGGCCGTGTCCACACCTGAGCACGTGCACGGTGGGGCTGTCGCTCCTGCGCCGGTGCAGTCGGGTGTACCGCGCGCATGCGTCGACCTCAGTCTGGCGCCTCACGCCGCTCCGATGGACGAGGACACCAACGAGCCCGTCACCGGTGACATCGGCCCCACGGGAAGACCGCTGCGCCACGTCGCCGAGCCGCCGCTGATCGCCCGGCACGGCCCGGCGAAGATCCTGGCGATCTGCAACCAGAAGGGCGGCGTGGGCAAGACGACGTCGACGATAAACCTGGGCGCCGCGCTGACCGAGTACGGCCGCCGGGTGCTGTTGGTGGACTTCGACCCGCAGGGAGCCCTGTCCGTCGGCCTCGGTGTCCAGCCGCACCACCTGGACCAGACGATCTACAACGTCATCATGGAGCGCTCGGTCGGTGTCGAGGACGTCATCCGGCGCACCGTGGTCGACGACATGGACCTGTTGCCCAGCAACATCGACCTCTCGGCCGCGGAGATCCAGTTGGTCTCCGAAGTGGGACGCGAGCACACCCTGGTGCGCACCCTGCGCCCGGTGATCGACGAGTACGACTACGTCCTGGTCGACTGCCAGCCCTCGCTCGGCCTGCTCACGGTCAACGCGCTCGCGGCCGCCGACGGTGTGCTGATACCGCTGGAGTGCGAGTTCTTCAGCCTCCGCGGAGTCGCGTTGCTCATAGACACCATCGACAAGGTCAGGGAGCGGTTGAACCCCAAGCTCGAGATAACGGGCATCCTCGCCACCATGTACGACCCGCGCACCCTGCACTCCCGCGAGGTGATGGCCAGGGTGGTCGAGGCGTTCGGCGACGTGGTGTTCGACACGGTCATCAACCGCACCGTGCGCTTCCCCGAAACCACCGTCGCCGGTGAGCCGATCACCATGTGGGCACCTCGTTCGGCCGGTGCGAACGCCTACCGCGCGCTCGCGCGAGAGGTGATCGCACGGTGAATCGCCGCGCCTCGCTTCCGGGCGCGTCCGAGCTGTTCCGCCAGACCAGTCTCGTCCGCCCGGCCGAACCCACGACGCCCACCGCCCTTGTGACGCGCAGGAGTTCGGGTCGCCAGAAGCACGACACGAAGATCACGGTGTACGTCTCCGACGAGGAGCTTCTCGCGCTCGAGCACGCGCGGCTGAAGCTGCGCGCCGCGCACGGCCTCGCGGTCGATCGCGGCCGGGTGGTGCGCGAGGCTGTCGCGGTGCTGCTCACGGACCTCGAGGAGCACGGTGACGACTCGCTCCTGGTGCGCAGGCTGCGCCAGGAGAACCAGCAGTGATCCCGGTGAACGCCGAGCCCGCAACCGGCGCCGAGCAGCCCGGCGACGGCCGGTTCAGGGTCAGGCTGACGAACTTCGAGGGGCCGTTCGACCTGTTGCTGCAGCTCATCTCGCAGCACACTCTGGACGTCACCGAGGTCGCGTTGCACCAGGTGACCGACGACTTCATCGCGCACATCCGCGCCATGGGCGACGCGTGGAACCTCGATGAGACCACCGAGTTCCTGGTGATCGCCGCGACGCTGCTCGACCTCAAGACGGCAAGGCTGCTCCCCGCGGGTGACGTCGAGGACGAGGACGATCTGGCCCTGCTGGAGGCGCGCGACCTGCTGTTCGCGCGATTGCTGCAGTACCGCGCCTACAAGCAGGTGGCGGCACTGTTCTCGGAGCTGGAGCAGGGTGCCTTCCGGCGCTACCCGAGGTCGGTGGCGCTGGAGGAGCGCTATGAGGGATTGCTGCCCGAGGTGATGCTCGGGGTGGACCCGCAGCGCTTCGCCGAGGTCGCGGCCGCGGTGTTCCGTCCCAAGCCGCCGCCCACCGTGTCGCTGTCGCACCTGCACGTCGCCAAGGTGTCCGTGCGCGAGCATGCGGCGCTGCTGCGCAAGCGGCTGGCCGAGATGGGGGAGGCGACCTTCAGCGAGCTGGTCGCCGACTGCGAGGAGACGCTGGACGTCGTGGCGCGTTTTCTCGCGCTGCTCGAGCTCTACCGCGAGACCGTGCTCGCCTTCGAGCAGGTCGACCCCCTCGGCGAACTGCACGTGCGTTGGGTCGGCGGGACACTGGAACAAGCCGAAGCCGCTGCGCAACGCGGCATGGACGGCGTGAACGAGGACGAGGAGTACGGGTGACCGAACCCGCGGAGGACTCCGGCACCGCGGAGCCGGCTGCCGCAGTGTCCACGATGGACGAGTCCGTTGTGGAGGAATCCACGCTTCCTGATCTCAGTGATGACCGGGAGTTCGAGGGCGCGTTGGAGTCCATCCTTCTCGTCGTCGACTCGCCGGCGGGCGAGGAACTTCTGGCCGGCGCGCTCGGCCAGCCCGTCGAGCGGGTGACCGACGCGCTGAGGCGCATGGCCGCCCGTTACACCGAGACCGGAAGCGGCATCGACCTCCGTCGTGCGGGCGACGGCTGGCGGTTCTACACCCGTGACCGCTTCGCGCCGTTCGTGGAGAAGTTGCTGCTCGACGGCCAGCGCGCCAAACTGACCAGGGCGGCGCTGGAGACACTCGCTGTCATC
>DASYMV010000058.1:0-19704 GCA_036008865.1 Pseudonocardiaceae bacterium
CCACAAGCGCTTGCCCTCTCCACCGGCGAGGACGATCCCTAATACGTTCGGCTGGCCCTTCACGGTGATGACCCTAACCTCGGTAACGCCGCGCTACCACCGGCAGAGGTCCCGACCTTCCACCGATCGGCCGATCATCACCCAACTGCAGCAGCGCGGGAGGGGTTACGGTAAGCCCGTGCGAGTCGGTCTCTTGACACGTGAGTACCCGCCTGAGGTCTACGGCGGGGCAGGAGTTCATGTCGAGTTCCTGGTACCGAGGCTGCGCGAGCTGATCGACGTCGACGTGCACTGCTTCGGCGGTCCACGCAGCGACGCCCACTCGCACAACCCGGCCGCAGGGCTCGAGCACGCCAACGCGGCGCTGCGCACCTTGTCTGTGGATCTGGAGATGGCGGCCGCGGTCGAGGGGGTGAATCTGACCCACTCCCACACCTGGTACGCCAACATGGCCGGCCACCTGGCCAAACTGCTGCACGGCATCCCGCACGTGATCACCGCGCACTCGCTGGAGCCGCGCAGACCGTGGAAGGCCGAGCAGCTCGGCGGCGGGTACCGCATCTCCTCCTGGGCGGAACGCACCGCCTACGAGGGCGCCGACGCGATCATCGCCGTCAGTGAGGGCATGCGCAACGACGTGCTGGACTGCTACCCGACGCTGGACCCGGCGAAGGTGCACGTCGTCCGCAACGGCATCGACACCACGGCCTACCACCCGGTGACCGGCACCGACGCGCTGGAGCACTACGGCATCGACCCCGGCCGGCCGATCGTCGCGTTCGTCGGGCGGATCACGCGGCAGAAGGGCGTCGGGCACCTCGTCGCCGCCGCGCACCAGATCGACCGCGACGCGCAGATCGTGCTGTGCGCGGGCGCACCCGACACGCCGGAGATCGCCGAGGAGACCCGCGCCGCCGTGGCGGAACTCGCGGCCGCTCGACCGGGGGTGTTCTGGATCCAGCAGATGCTGCAGCCCGCCGAGGTGCGGCAGATCCTGAGTCACGCGACCGTCTTCGTCTGCCCGTCGGTCTACGAGCCGCTGGGCATCGTCAACCTGGAGGCGATGGCGTGCAGCACGGCCGTCGTCGCGTCTGACGTGGGCGGCATCCCGGAGGTCGTCGACCACGGACGCACCGGGCTGCTGGTGCACTACGACGAGCGCGACGCGACCGGGTTCCGCGAGGGCCTCGCGAACTCGGTCAACGAACTCCTGCGGGACCCGGACCGGGCGAAGGCGTTCGGCGTGGCCGGTCGTGAGCGTGCGGAGACCGAGTTCTCGTGGGGGTCGGTGGCTGAGCAGACCGTGGACGTCTACAAGGCGGCACTGCACCAGGAGTGACGCTTGGACCTGCGCTTTTACCGTTGGTGTCCTGTGTCACACGCTTTTGCGTGCAACCGTGACGCCTGGTGATCGCCTTTAACCGGTAGAGGGACGTTCGTCGATCTACCGGGGGTCATCCTGTGCGGTTGCCGCAGTGTGCCGTGCTCGCGTTGGTTCCAGTGGTCATCGCAGCGGTGACGAGCTGCTCGACGCCGATCGCCAAGACCGCCGCGGCTGTCGAGCTGACCATCAAGGGCGAGCAGGTCCTCCTGCGGCAGGAACTCCAGGCTCAGGCCGAGGCGGAGCTGAGCTACACGCTGAACTTCGGCTACGTGGCCCGCACCGGCTCGAGCCCGGTCGGCTGCTGGTTCGCCCGCACCGACCTCGCCTCGGAGGTGGACAGCAGGCTGTGGTGCGGTCCGGTGCAGGTGCCGGGTACCGCACCGGCGTCGGACTGGGTGCCGGTGCCCGAGCGAGGCCGGAGCGGGATTCCTCGCCGTGCTCCCCGACGACGGCAAGCGCACCAACTCCGAACTCGGGCTCTCCGAGGCACGCGAGGTCAGCCTGCGCGACGACCTGCTGTCGGTCCGCGCGACGGGTTGGGGCAACCCGCGGAGCTGGCACTCGGACGACGGTGAGCTCCGGCGAGTACGAACTGGCCACCGCGTCCACGCCGGACAAGGCGCTGCTGGAACTGAGGTTGCGCACGTCAGGTGACGGGCTGTCCGGCAGCGCAGGCGCGTGGTCGACCAAGGACCTGATCTCGGTCACCCTGCCGAACGGTTCGACCGCCCCGCTCGTGAGGATCCGTTACGACGGCGGGGTGTTCCCGAGCGCCGTGGTCGTCGAGGTGCCCGCCGACGTGGAAGCGATCACCGCGGGGCTGGCGGCGGGCACGGTGACGCTGCCGCAGGTGGGTTCGGTCGCGGTCGGTCCGGTGGACGGTGCGATGGCCGTCCCGCTGGACTTCTGAGCCGCCACAGCCAACACCACCGCCACTGCGGCCAGCGCGAACCAGCCGACGACGACCGCCACGAGCCCTCCCCAGCCCCACGTCCCGAACGCCGTGCTGCCGGCCGTACCGCCGAGGCTGCTGCCCACGTAGAAGGCACACAGGTAGGTGCCGGAGGCCTGGCCCTTGGCGTGCGCCGGAGCCCTCGCGCCGACCCAGCCGCTGGCCACCGCGTGAGCGGCGAAGAAGCCGCCGGTGAACAGTGCCATGCCCACCGCGACGGCGATCAGGGAGTCGGGCAGGGTCAGCAGCGCACCCGTCGCCGCCACCCCGAGGCAGCACAGCAGCACGGGTGCTCGTCCGAGCCGGTCCGCGACCCGTCCGGCGACCGCGGAGCACACTCCGCCTGCCGCGTACGCGAGGAACACCAGCGACGCGAGGCTCGGCGGCAACGCCAGCGGCGGTGCGGACAGCCGGAAGTTGATCACGTTGTAGAGCGAGATGAAGGCGCTGACGGCGAGCGCCGCGATGGCGTACTGGGCGAGCAGCACGCGGTCGGACAGCGCGGCGCGCAAGCCCCGTGGTGCCTTGGCGGGTGCACCGCGTTCGCGGGGAAGACAGACCGCCACGACGATCGCGCACACCGCGCTGAACACGCCGACGACGCCGAGCGCGCCACGCCAGTCCAGCCACTCGACGCTGATCCCGGTGAGCAGGCGGCCGGACATGCCGCCGACGCTGTTCCCGGCGACCATCGCACCGATCGCGGCGCCGACGCCGGCGGTCCCCATCTCCTCTGCCAGGTAGGCCATCGCCACGGCGGGCATCCCCGCGACCGCGACACCCTGGAGTGCGCGCAACCCGATGAGCACGGGGTAGCTGGGCGCGAAGGGCAGCAGCAGGCCGATGACCGCGGCAGCGAGAACCGCGCCGATGATCACCCGTCGGCGTCCGACCACTTCGGACAGTGCGGCGATCGGGATCACCACGAGGGCGAGCGCACCGGTCGCGACGCTGATCGTGAGCGAGGCGCTGCCAGGGGTGAGGCCGAACTCGGCGGCGAACTGAGGAAGAAGCGGCTGCGGCGCGTACAGCAGTGCGAAGCAGACCAGTCCTGCGGCGGTGACGGACAGCGTGATCCGTCCTCGGCGTGTCACGTTGTCAACGCTAACCAATACGTCCAATGCAGACAGGTGCCAGAATCAATACCGTGGTGAATGATTTGGCGGCAGTGATCGCACCGAAGCTGGCAGTGCTGCGCGCGTTGGCGGACGAGGAGCACGTCACCAAGGTGGCCGAGCTCGTGGACCTGCCGCAGCCGACCGTGAGCCGGTGGCTCGCCGCGCTCGGGGAGGAACTCGGCGCGCCGGTGGTGGTGCGTTCCGGCCGCCGCGTGCGCCTGACAAGGGCGGGACGGCTGCTCGCGGATGCGGCGGTGCGGTCGATGGGCGTGCTCGAGACGGGGTGCCGTCGCGTCGCCGAGGAGGTCGACCCGGAGCGGGGTCAGGTGGTGCTGGGGTTCCTGCATCTGCTCGGCCGGTCGCTGGTGCCGGAGCTGTTGCGCGACTTCCGGGAGCGCCACCCGCACGTGCGGTTCCGGCTCGTCCAGGACTCCCGCCAGTCGGTCCTCGATCAGCTCGCGGGCGGTGGCGTGGACCTCGCGCTCGTCGGGCCGCCGCCGGCCGGGGTGCCGGAATTCCGCACCGAACCGCTGCACGAACAGGAGATCCTGCTCGTCGTGCCCTCGTCACACCGGCTGGCGGCGCGGCGCCGGGTACGGCTCACCGAACTGGTGGACGAGGACTTCGTCGGGATGGAGCACGGCTTCGGGCTGCGCCAGATCACCGACGAGCTGTGCGCGGCAGCCGGTTTCGCACCGCGGATGACCTTCGAGGGTCAGGAGACCGAGACCGTGCGGGCGCTGGTGTCCGCGGGACTCGGGGTGGCGCTGCTGCCGCACGCCGAGCCGCCGGTGCCGGGGTTGGTGGAGGTGCCGGTCACACCTGAGGCCAGCCGCACGATCGGCCTCGTCTGGCTCGCGGACACACCCCTGCCACCCGCCGTGCGCGCCTTCCGCGATCACGCGTTGCGGTCGGCGTCGGTGTCATGAGGGGAGCTCTCAGCACACCGGATGTCGTGAGAGCTCCGCTCATGACAAGACCTCAGCGGGTGTAGCTCTCCACGAGTTCGACGAGAGTGCGGGCGGCGTACCCGGTGGCACCGGGTACGACCTCGTCGTAGGCCTTCTCCGAACGCGCGGGGCCTGCGATGTCGAGGTGCGCCCACGGCAGGCCGCCGGTGAACTCGCGCAGGAACAGTGCGGCGGTGATGCCACCCGGACCGGGCGGGCACTGCCGGACGTCGGCGATCTCGCTCTCGACGGCGTCGGCGTGCTCGTCCAGCAGCGGCATCCGCCACCACGCCTCGCCGGCCCGCTCCCCGGCGGAAGTGATGCGCTCGGCCAGCTCGTCCGTGCTCGCGAACAGGCCACCGGTGCGCAGGCCGAGTGACACCTTCATGGCACCGGTCAGCGTCGCCACGTCCACCAGCAGGTCCGGGTCGAGGCGCTCGACGGCGTAGGCCAGTGCGTCGGCGAGCACCATGCGGCCCTCGGCGTCGGTGTTCGTCACCTCGGTCGTGGTGCCGCCGAAGTGACGAACCACGTCACCGGGCCGATAGGCCGAGCCGGACACGTGGTTCTCCGCCATCGGCACCAGGCCGGTCACCCGCACCGGCAGGTCCCGCCGAGCGATCGAGAGCAGCGCGGAGATGACGGCACCGCCGCCCGCCATGTCCGTGCGCATCAGGTGCATGCCCTCGGCCGGCTTGACGGAGATGCCGCCGGTGTCGAACGTTATGCCCTTCCCGACGAGCACGACGTGCGGCGACTGCGGCGTCGCGGACGGCGGCTGCCACTTCAGCTCGAGGAACCGCGGCGGCCGCAGCGAGCCGCCACCGACGGCGAGCACGCCGCCGAACCCCTGCTCCGCCAGCCACTTCTCGTCCCGCACGGTCGCGGAGAGGCCCGGCAGCTTCTCCGCGAGCTTCGCCGCGGTGCTCGCGAGCCACTGCGGGTCCTTGACGTTGGACGGCGTGTTCGCGAGGTCACGGGTCAGCGCGGTCGCCGACGCCAGGTCGTACGCGCGCCGGGCAGCTTCGTCGAGCACTTCGGCCCATCCGAGATCCGGCACGACGAGCCGCACCGAGCGGACCTTCCCCGGCTTGTCCTCAAGGGTGACCGCGTAGCGGTAGCCGCCGAGCACCAGTCCCAGTACGAATGCGCGGACCTGCTCGGCCTCGGCGCGGTCGGTCAACAGGACGTCACACGTGGTCGCCTTCTCCTGGACCTCGGCATCGGCATGCAGGGCGCGTACGAGACTCGCCCCCGCGCTTCGCCAGTCGGCCGGCGCGCCCTCTCCGACGCCGACCACCCACGAGTCCCCGGCCCTGGTCACCTCGCCGGTCTTGCCCGTGACGTCGTTGCGCTCCAGCGCGTCACCGCCGGGACCGAACTCAGGCCCTGCGAAGGCGAGGACGACGCGGGGTACTTCCGGCCGGGCGTCGGAGGCGACCTCCACGTCCACGAGAGGGGTAGGCACAGTGGGGACCGGCGTGCGCACGGCGAGGCTCCTTCTCCGATGTCGGCTGCGTCACACCTGCGACGCATACGAAGTGATGCCCCGGTCTCCACTGTGGAAACCGGGGCTTTTCTCGAGGCTCGGGTTCTCGCGGCTGGATCAGCCGGCGGCCGCCTTGAGGGCGTCGCCCAGGGCGTTGGCCTCCTCCGCCGACATCTCGACGACGAGGCGCCCACCACCCTCGAGCGGAACGCGCATCACGATGCCGCGCCCCTCCTTGGTGACCTCGAGGGGACCGTCGCCGGTCCGGGGCTTCATGGCCGCCATAGCGTGCTCCCTCCGTCAACATCTTCCCCGTCCGACTCGACTTCCCAGCCCGTCGGATCCATCGACATTCTCCCCTATCGCGACGCCGCCGCGAAACCGAACCGATCTTTCGACAGCTCGGCAACTTGTCATTTGATCTTGTTGCGGCGCAGATCAACGCCAGGATCGTGGTGTGCCAAGGACTTTCGGTCCAGACCACTGTCGTCATCGTGTCGTGACCAATGAGTCCATCCGCGTGTCGCGGGGCCCGCTGGTTCTGGTCGTGCACGACTGACAGACTCGATGGTCGTGCGAGCCCGTTCGGCCCTTTTCGACCTCTACGGCAGCCACCTGCGCGAGCGGGGCGGTGCCGCGACGATCGCCGCCCTGGTCAGACTGATGGAGCCCCTCGACTTCGCGGCTCCCGCGGTGCGCACCGCGGTGTCCCGGACCGTCCGCCAGGGCTGGTTGCAGCCGATCCGGTTGCCGGACGGACCGGGTTACGCGATGACGCCGAGGGCGGAGCGCAGGCTCGACGAGGCAGCGGCGCGCATCTACCGGACCCGGCCGTCCACCTGGGACGGTAGGTGGCACGTGGTCGTGCTGGAGGAACTGCCCGGCAAGGACTCGCGGGAGCACCTCGCTTCCTCTCTGCAGTTGCTCGGTTACGGCGCGCTCGGCCCGATCACGTGGGTGGCGCCGCGTTCCTCCCCCGAGCTCACCGACGTGCTCGCCGCTGAGAACGTGGCGGCGCGGACGTTCCACGGCTCGCACGAAGGTGACGACGCCGACCTCGCGGCGCGCGCGTGGGACCTGGCCGCGCTGGGCCGCGACTACGCGGAGTTCGTCGCCCAGTGGGACCCGGCGATGTCCGCTGTGGACGGTTCCTCACCGCCGGAGGCGTTCGCCGCTTCGCAACGCCTGTTGCACGCGTGGCGCAAGTTCCTGTTCCGCGACCCCGGCCTCCCCCAGCAGTTGTTGCCGCCGGACTGGCCGGGAACGGCCGCGGCGGAGTTCTTCGACCGGCACACCGCACGGCTCGCACCCGCGGCCGAGAGGTTCGTCGAGGACTGCCTGGACAAGCCGATCCGCAACGAGTCAACTGCATAGGTATCCGCCACCACTTGGAGGTCTCCCCCGTGTCCGAGCTGCTCATCGCCGACGCCGACGGTGTCCGCACGTTCACACTGAACCGGCCCGAGGCGTTCAACTCGTTCACCATCTCGCTCAAGGAGCAACTCCTGGACGCGGTGAACGAAGCCTCGCGTGACGACGCGGTGCGCGCGGTCGTCATCACCGGCGCCGGGCGTGCGTTCTGCGCGGGCCAGGACCTCAAGGAGCACGTGACGCTGTTGCAAGCGGGCGACCCGGCGCCGCTGCACACCGTCGAGAAGCACTACAACCCGTTGATCCAGGCCATCGTCGGAATGCCGAAGCCGGTCATCGCGGCCGTCAACGGCACGGCTGCCGGAGCCGGTGCTTCGCTGGCCTACGCCAGCGACCTGCGCATCGCGGCCGCCTCGTCCAAGTTCCTGATGGCGTTCGCGAACGTCGGCCTCACGGCGGACTCCGGTGCGTCGTGGACGTTGCCGAGGCTCATCGGTTACGGCCGTGCGATGGAGATGATGCTGCTCGCTCAGCCGGTCGACGCCCAGGAGGCGCTGCGGATCGGCATGGTGAACCAGGTCGTGCCGGACGAGGACGTGCTGGAGACCGCGCACACCCTCGCCGCCCGGCTGGCCTCCGGCCCGACCACGGCGTACGCCAAGATCAAGGAAGCGATGAACGCGGCTGCCGGAGCAACCCTGCACGAGGCGCTCGAGGTCGAGGCACGCACTCAGGCGGACGCCGGCCGCACCACCGACCACCGGGAAGCGGTCGAGGCGTTCGTCGCCAAGCGCGCACCTCGGTTCACCGGTCGCTGACCCTTGCCGTCAAGGCAACCTCTGCCGCGGTGGTCGCGGTAGAGGTTGCCTCGACTCGCATCTCACGAAATGGCGGCGCGCCAGCACGTGACGATGTGGTCGTCGACCATCCCGGTGGCCTGCATCAGGGCGTAGCAGGTGGTCGGGCCCAGGAAGACGAAGCCGCGGCGTTTGAGCTCCTTCGACATCGCCTTGGACTCCGGCGTCACGGCCGGGACGTCGGCCGGCGTCGCGGGCCGGACGTGACCCGCGGGATCGGGCGCGAACGACCACAGCAGATCGTCTAGCGGCCGGTCCAGTTCGGCGATCGCACGGGCGTTGGTGATCGCCGCGTTGATCTTGGCCCGGTTGCGCACGATCGAGGCGTCGGCCATCAGCCGGTCGAAGTCCTCCGCGCCGAACTCCGCGACCTTCGCCGGTTCGAACCCGGCGAAGGCGCGGCGGAACGACTCCCGCTTGCGCAGGATCGTCAGCCAGGAGAGGCCGGACTGGAACGACTCGAGGCACAACCGCTCGTAGAGCTCGGACTCGCCGTGCAGCTCCACGCCCCACTCGTCGTCGTGGTAGGCCGCGTAGTCGGGCGTGCTGTCGCCCCACGGGCACCGGACGAGGGTCATCGCCGGTAACCCTCGGCGAACCGCGTGAACCGGTTCAACGACCTGCGCAAACCCCACTGGAATGCCGGACCCGTCAGTGACCAGCCGAGCCGGCCCACCACGCCGAACGGCACGTCCAGGTGCTCGATCCACTCGAACTCCGACGTGGTCGCGGACGTCGGGCGGACCAGGAACTCGCCGGTGCCGCGGACGAGCTTGCCCGTGTGCACGACGTCGCAGCGAAGCGGCGGCTCCCATGTCGTGATCCGCATCGAGTCGGCGAACGCCAGCGGCCCGACACCGGTCACCGCGACGAGCTCGGAGCCCTCGCTGGACCCGTCACCGCTGGTCACCCGAACCTTCGTGCCGAGCATCCACTCCTGCTGGCGCGGCCAGTCGCTCATCGCCGCGAAGGTGGTCTCCGCCGGGGCGTTGACGGCGACCCGCATGTCGATGTCGGTCACGACGTGGTGCCCTCCTCGGCCTGTTGTGCGGGGCGCTCGCCCTCCAGTTCGGCGACGCGCACACGCAAGTCGTCGAGTTCATCGCCGAGGCGCTGCAGGACCCAGTCGACCTCGGACATCTTGTACCCGCGGAACACCTGCTGGAAGCGCAGGTCGCGGACGTCGTCCGAAGTGACGCCCGACTCCGGCAGCCGGGTCGGCGAGGCACCGGGTGGCAACGGGGCGAGCTCCTCGCCGCGCCCGAACACCAGGGCGGCCAGGAGGAACACCACGGCCGCCACGAGCACCATGACGACGAGGTAGATGAGCGCGGTGGTCACAGCACGATCGTGGCACGACGACCGATCCCGCCGCACGGCAACTGGTCGGACCTGCAGCACAGAAGTCACGCCCGGTGAGGCACCCCCGGCCGTTCACGTCCCTCGAGCCGCGCGGATCGCGGCCATCGGGGGCCGGTCGGCCACGAACACGTCGTGCGAGTCCGGCAGCCACTCGTCGGCCACCTGCACGAACTGCGTCAGCGATCCGGACTCGCGCTGCAGTCCGCAGCGTGCGAGGGCCGTGCCCATGATCTGGCTCGACATCGCCCCCAGCTGCAGGAGCGAGCGGTTGCGGTGCTTGCGGACGCCGAGGTTGACCTGCGCGAGACCGGACAGCCCGTACCTGCTGTGGGCGTCGAGCAGCAGGCCGATCTCGACGCCGTAGCCGGCCGCGAACGGTACCGACTCCAGGAACTCCCTGGTGGCGGCGTACTCGCCGCCCAGCGGCTGAACGACACCCGCGAGCTCCGGCCGCAACGCGTTCAACAACGGACGTGCGACCAGCTCTGTCACGCGGCCACCGCCGGTGCTCTCCAACCGGAGCGGGCGGCGGTAGAAGCCCTTCACCAGATGCACCCCGTGCTCGGTCAGCAGCGGGCCGAGCAGTGCCGGAACGAATCCCGGATCCGGATCGACCAGGTCGGAGTCCAGGAACACCACGAGGTCACCGGTGGTCGCGGCGAGCGAGCGCCACAGGACCTCGCCCTTGCCCGGCAACGGAGCCAGGCCGGGCACGACGTCGGTGCGCAGCACCACCCGCGCCCCGGCCTCGGCCGCCACCCTCACCGTGGCGTCGGTCGACCCGGAGTCGACGACGACGAGCTCGTCGACGAGCGAGCCGGCCAACGGGCGGATCGCTGCCACCACGGCGCCGACGGTCATCTCCTCGTCGAGTGCCGGAAGCACCACGCTCACCGTGCGAGACCCCTTGTGGCGCAACAGTTCCTCGACAGTCCACTTCGGGCTCTGCCAGGTGCGGGAGGTGAACCAGGATCGTGTCGGCGGCCGCATCAGGCGAGCGCTCGCAGCACCCGAACAGGCGGTCGGGTCCCGGCGATGCTCGCCACCATCTCCAACACCTTGCGGGTCTGCCTCACCTGGTGCGCGCGGAACACCCTGGCGCCCGTCCATGCCGCGACGGACGTCGCCGCCAGCGTGCCGTCGACCCGGTCCGAGAGGTCCGCGCCCAACGTCTCGCCGATGAAGTCCTTGTTGGACAACGCCATCAGCACCGGCCATCCGGTACCGACGAGTTCGTCCAAGCGGCGCAACAACTCCAGGCCGTGCCACGTGTTCTTGCCGAAGTCGTGCGTCGGGTCGATGAGCACGCCCTCCGCGGGCACGCCGAGCGCGACCATCCGCTCCGCCCTGGCCACCAGCTCCGACGCCACCTGCGCCACCACGTCGTCGTACCGCACCCGGTGCGGATCGGTGCGTGGTTCGAGTCCACCGGTGTGCGAGCAGACGATGCCGACGCCGAACTCCGCGGCGACCTCGGCGAGCCGGGGGTCAGCGCCCGCCCAGGTGTCGTTGATCAGGTCCGCGCCGGCCAGGCAGGCTTCCCGCCCGACTTCGTGACGCCAGGTGTCGACGCTGATCACCAGATCCGGGTGCCGCTCGCGCACAGCGGCGACGAACGGGACGACCCGCCGCGTCTCCTCGGTCGCGTCCACGATCTCGCCCTGCGCTCCGGCACGCACACCACCGATGTCGACGATGTCCGCACCCTCCTCCACCGCGCGATCGACGGCGGCGAGCGCGGCGTCGTCGGCGAAGGTCGCTCCCCGGTCGTAGAACGAGTCCTTGGTCCGGTTGACGATCGCCATCACGAGGCCGCGGTCCTGCGCGACCTCACGAGCACCGAACCGCAATCGCCTCACACCGACCGATGGTGCCATGCGCAGCGCCGATACCCCTCAGGGGTGGAATCGGCACGTGAACCCGATCACAACTCTTGCTACTTATGAGTAGCCCTCTGTTCACTCACCGGTAGCCCGTTGCGTGATCCACGTCATGGTCGAGGAGGACCGTTGTGCGCCGATCAGTGACACTCCTGCTGTTCACCCTGGTCGCCCTGCTGACGACGACGGTCAGCCCGGCCGCACAGGCCGCGCCCGGCTTCGCCACGAGCTACCGGGCCATCCCCGGCCAGGGCGGCACGCCGCTGCGGGGCCTCGTCATCCAGCCGACCGGTCGCGGTGGCGGCCCGTTCCCGCTGCTGGTGATGCCATCGAGCTGGGCGATGAGCAACGTCGAGTACGTCGGTGCGGCGGCGAAGCTCGCCTACCAGTCCGGTTACGTCGTGGTCAGCTACACCAGCCGGGGTTTCCACGATTCCGGCGGCGAGATCGACGTGGCGGGCCCCGACACGATCGCCGACGTCAGCAGGGTGATCGACTGGGCGGTCACCAACGCAGGAGGTGACCCGGACGAGGTGGGCGTCGCCGGGATCTCCTACGGCGCGGGCCAGGCGTTGCTGGCCGCCGCGACCGATCCCAGGATCAAGGCGGTCGCCGCGCTGAGCGCGTGGACCGACCTGCCGCGTTCCCTGTACCCGAACGAGACCGTCAGCAAGCAGGCCGTCGAACTCCTGCTCGCCGCCGGCAAGCTGACCGGACGGCCCGGGCCGGCGTTGCGTGACGCCGAGAGCGGCTACCGGGACGGCCGGTTCGCCGACGTGCTCTCGATCCTGTCGTCACGATCCGCAGCTGCGGAGATCGACGCCATCAACGCGCACCGCACCGCCGTGATGATCGGCAACGCGTGGAACGACGGGCTGTTCCCGCCGAGCCAGATCACTGACTTCTTCGACCGGCTCACCGGGCCGAAGCGGCTGATGCTCGCCCCCGGCGACCACGCGACCGCCGAACTCTTCGGCGCCGCAGGACTGCCCAACGAGATCTGGGACTCCACCGCTCGGTGGTTCGACCACCACCTGCGCGGGGCCGCGAACGGAATCGACGGGGAAGGCGCGGTCAACCTCAAGCCCAACAACGGCGGTGCGTGGCGCAGCTTCCCGTCCTGGACCGCGGCCTCCACGGCGCAGGACGCGGTGGCGCTGTCCGGCACGAACCGGATCCAGGCGGGCAGGCCGACCATCGCCGACAGCGGCACGGTCCTCGTCAGCGGTGCCCTGCAGGGTTTCCTGAACATCCCGACCGGCGTGTCGATCCCGCTCGTGGACCGCAACGCGGCCGCCGTGTGGAGCGGTCCGGCGTACCGCACCGCCACGACGGTCAGCGGCTCCCCGAGCGTGCACCTGACGGTGACGCCGAGCGTGGAGAACACCTCGCTCTTCGGGCTCCTCTACGAGGTGGGGCCGCTGGGGCTCGGCGCGCTCGTCACGAACCAGGCGTACACCTTGCGCGGTGCGACGCCCGGCGTGGCGCGGACGATCGATCTGGACCTGGAACCCACGTCGTGGAACGTCGCGGCGGGCAACCGCCTCGTGCTCGTCGTGGACACCGTCGACGCCCGCTACGCGACGGAGAGCACCAGCGGCTCGACCGTCACCTTCAGCTCCCCCGCAGCGGATCCCTCCGTGCTGCGCGTCCCCCGGAGCTGAGGCGATTCGACGTCACCGTCACGCCGTTCGGCCGGCTCACCGCCGACGCTCTGCAGGCGGAAGCCGACCGAGCGGCGGTGGTGCGCGGGTTCACCGAGGCCCGCGTGACGATCAACGGTTGATCAAGCCGCGCAGGCGTCCAGCGCGGCCTCGACCTCGCGGGTGACGATCAGCGAACTGAGCGCGGACTCCGACACGAAACCCTTGCGCCGCAACTCGTGCAGCCAGTCGACCAGCCCGCGGAAGTGGTCGTCGACGTCGAGCAGCACAACGGGCTTGGCGTGCATGGACAGCACCCGCCCGGTCCACACCTCGAACAGCTCCTCGCACGTACCGATGCCGCCCGGCAGCGCGAGGAACGCGTCGGCGTGCGCCTCCATCAGCGCCTTGCGCTCGCGCATCGTCTCGACGACGACCAGTTCGTCGGCGTCCGAGTCCGCGATCTCACGGCGGACCAGGCCGCGCGGGATCACGCCGGTGGTGCGCGCCCCGCCGGCGCGGGCCGCCTTGGAGACCTCGCCCATCATCGAGGTCCGGCCGCCACCCCAGACCAGCGACCAGCCGCGGGAGGCGATCTCGGCGCCGACTTCGGCGGCGAGGTCGAGGTAGCTCTTCGGGACGGTGCGCAGGGATCCGCAGTAGACGGTCACCGTGAAGGCCATCAGTGCGCGTCCCCCCACGCCTTGTGCGCCTCCACGACGACCCGTACCGCGTCGTCGATGTCGTCGGTCAGGTGCAGCAGGTCGAGGTCCTTCGGGCTGACCTTGCCGTGGGCGAGCACCGAGTCGCGGACCCAGTCGTACAGACCCTGCCAGTAGTACTTACCGAACAACACGACCGGGAACTTGGTGACCTTCTTGGTCTGCACCAGGGTCAGCGCCTCGAACAACTCGTCGAGCGTCCCGAAGCCGCCCGGCAGGCAGATGAACGCCTGGGAGTACTTGATGAACATCGTCTTGCGGACGAAGAAGTACCTGAAGTTCACCCCGAGGTCGACCCACGGGTTGAGCCCCTGTTCGAACGGCAGCTCGATTCCCAGGCCGACGGAGAAGCCGCCCGCTTCCGAGCAGCCGCGGTTGACCGCCTCCATAGCGCCCGGTCCGCCGCCGGTGATCACCGCGAAGCCCGCTCGCGCCAGTTCCGCTCCGAGCTCACGTCCCATCTCGTACTCCGGGTGGTCGCGCGGCGTGCGCGCGGAACCGAAGACGGTCACCGCACTGGGCACCTCGGCCAACGCACCGAAACCCTCGACGAACTCGGCCTGGATGCGCAGCACTCGCCACGGATCGGTGTGGACCCAGTCGCTCGGCCCGCGCGAGTCGAGAAGTCGCTGATCGGTGGTGGTGAGCTCGTTCTTGCGGGAACGGCGGAGTACGACCGGGCCACGCGTTTTCTCGCGTGGATGCTCGTCGACCTGACCGTTGATGTTCTCCGGGTGCGTCATCACCCGAAGTCTAGTGAGCCCGCACACTCAGCTCAGGAAGCGGCGCAAGACGTCAAGACATTGTCGGACGTGGTTCACCGGAACGTTCTCCTCCTGGGTGTGAGCGAGGGTCGGATCCCCAGGCCCGAAGTTCACCGCGGGCATGCCCAGGGCGGCGAATCGGGCCACGTCCGTCCAGCCCAGCTTCGCCACCGGTTCACCGCCCGATGCCGCCACCAGCTCCTGCGCAGCCGGCGCGGACAGACCCGGCAGTGCCCCGGCCGAGGAGTCCGTCACGGTGAGGGCGTAGCCGTCGAACACCTCACGCAGGTGCGCCTCGGCGTCGACGACCGACTTGTCCGGCGCGAACCGGTGGTTGACGGTCAGCACGGCTTCATCCGGCACGACGTTGCCGGCGACGCCACCGGAGATGCGCACCGCCTGCAGTCCCTCGCGGTAGGTGCACCCGTCGATGTCGACCACACGCGCCTCGTAGGCCTCCAGCCTGCGCAGGGCCTCACCGAGTGCGTGGATCGCGTTGACGCCCATCCAGGCGCGTGCGGTGTGCGCCCGCTTGCCGGTCGCGCGCAGCTCCACCCGCATCGTGCCCTGGCAGCCCGCCTCCACGACGCCGTTCGACGGCTCCATCACGATCGCGAGGTCGCCGGTGAGCCACTCGGGCAGCTCGCGCTCGATGCGTCCGAGACCGTTGCGCGTGGCCTCGACCTCCTCGCAGTCGTAGAACACGAAGGTCAGGTCGTGCCGCGGCTCGGTGATGGTCGCGGCGATGTTCAGCATCACCGCGTCCCCGCCCTTCATGTCGGCGGTGCCGCAGCCGTGCAGGAAGTCGCCCTCGCGCCTGCTCGGCAGGTTGTTGTTGATCGGCACCGTGTCGAGGTGACCGGCCAGCACCACGCGGGAGGGGCGCCCGAGTTTCGTCCGCGCCAGCACCGTGTTGCCCGAGCGCACGATCTCCAGGTGCGGAGCCTGCTCGCGCAGGGACCGCTCGACGGCGTCGGCCAGTTCGGCCTCGTCGCCCGAAACGCTCGGGATGTCGACGAGCGCGGCGGTCAGATCAACGGGATCGGCGGAGAGGTGCAGGGTGTCGGCCACGACCCGCACGTTACCGTTGACACCCGTGAGCACCGCAAACGTGACCGGCGCGTACGGCGTCGGACTGGCCACCGTGACACCCGACGGCACAGTTCTCGACACCTGGTTCCCCGCACCGCAACTGGGTGAGCCGCCCTCGGTGGGCACCCAGCTGCTCTCCTCCCTGGAGGTGGCCGAGGAGCTCGGTGAGGCCGCGGCCAAGATGCTCGGCGAGGACGCCGACCGCGGTGTCGAGGTGATCGCGGTCCGCACCGGCATCGCGAAGCTGGACGAGCCGCCCGCGGACACCTACGACGTGTACCTGCGCCTGCACCTGCTGTCCACGCGGCTGGTCAAGCCGCACGGCCAGAGCCTGGACGGCATCTTCGGGCTGCTCAACAACGTCGTGTGGACCAACCACGGCCCGTGCGCGGTGGAGGGCTTCGAGCAGACCCGCATGCGTTTGCGCGCCCGCGGCCCGGTGACCGTGTACGGGATCGACAAGTTCCCGCGGATGGTGGACTACGTGACGCCCTCCGGCGTGCGCATCGGTGACGCCGACCGGGTGCGCCTGGGCGCTCACCTCGCGAGCGGCACGACCGTGATGCACGAGGGCTTCGTCAACTTCAACGCCGGCACGCTGGGCTCGTCCATGGTCGAGGGCCGGATCTCCGCCGGTGTCGTGGTCGGCGACGGCTCGGACGTCGGCGGTGGCGCGTCGATCATGGGCACGCTGTCTGGCGGAGGCAAGCAGGTCATCTCGATCGGCGAGCGCTGCCTGATCGGCGCGAACGGCGGCGTGGGCATCTCGCTCGGCGACGACTGCGTCGTGGAAGCCGGTCTCTACGTCACCGCGGGCACCAAGGTCACAACCGCGGACGGCGAGGTCGTGAAGGCGGGTCAGCTCTCCGGCGTGCCCGGCCTGCTGTTCATCCGCGACTCGCTCACCGGCGCGGTGAAGGTGCTGGCCCGCAAGGGCACCGGCGTGGAGCTCAACGCAGCCCTGCACGCGAACGACTGATCACCTCGTTGCGGGCCCACCACGAGAAGTCCCGTGGTGGGCCCGCAACGTGTCAGGAGGAGAGGCGTTCGGCGGCGGCGTTCACGTGCTCGTCGGTCGCGGTCAGCGCGATCCGCACGTGCCGCGCGCCTGCCGGGCCGTAGAACGTGCCGGGTGCGGCCAGGATGCCCCGCTCGGCCAGCCACGCCACGGTCTGCCAGGCGTCCTCGCCTCGCGTCGACCAGAGGTAGAGCCCCGCCTCGGAATGGTCCACGGTGAAGCCCGCCGCACGCAGAGCGGGCAGCAACGTCGCACGCCGTGCCGCGTACCGCTGCCGTTGCACGGCGACGTGGTCGTCGTCGGACAACGCCGCGGTCATCGCCGCCTGCACCGGTCGAGGCATCATCATGCCCGCGTGCTTGCGCACTGCCAGCAGCCCCGCGACGAGCTCGGGATCGCCGGTGACGAAACCGGCGCGGTACCCCGCGAGGCTGGACGACTTCGACAGCGAGTGCACCGAGAGCAGTCCGTCCAACCGCCCCTTGTGAACCGACGGGTGCAGCACCGACACCGGCTCGGCGTCCCACGCCAGCGCCAGGTAGCACTCGTCGGAGGCCACCAGTGCGCCCACCGACCGGGCCGCCTCGACGGCGTCGCCCAGCGCGCGGACGTCCTGCACACGCCCCGTCGGGTTGGACGGGGAGTTCAGCCACACCAACGTGGTCCCGGGCGGGGGCGCCTCGCCGTCCGCCAGCCGCACGACCTCGGCGCCCACGAGTCGCGCACCGACCTCGTAGGTCGGGTACGACAGCTCGGGGATCGCCACGACGTCACCGGGACCGACACCGAGCAGCGTCGGCAGCCAGGCCACGAGTTCCTTGGAGCCGATGGTCGGCAGCACCGCGTCCGGGTCGAGCCCGTCGACGCCGTGTCTGCGGCGGAGCGCCTCGACCGCCGCCTCACGCAGTGCTGGTGTGCCGTGAGTGGTCGGGTAGCCGGGCTGGTCCGCGGCCGTGCCCAGGGCGTCCTGGATCACCTGCGGTACCGGGTCGACCGGGGTGCCGATGGAGAGGTCGACCAAGCCGCCGGAATGCGTGCGCGCCTTGGCGGCGTGGTCGGCCAGCGAGTCCCATGGGAAGTCCGGCAGTGCCGGTCCCCTGCGCAACTTCGTCATTCCGCCTGCGGGGGGAGGTTCTTGATGAAAGCGGGGTCGGCGCTGACCTTGCCGACCTTCGACGCACCACCGGGCGAGCCCAGCTCGTCGAAGAAGTCGACGTTGGCCTTGGTGTAGTCCTTCCACTCATCGGGGACGTCGTCCTCGTAGTAGATGGCCTCCACCGGGCACACCGGCTCGCAAGCACCACAGTCGACGCACTCATCCGGGTGGATGTAGAGCATCCGGTCGCCTTCGTAGATGCAGTCGACGGGGCACTCTTCGATGCACGCCTTGTCGAGCACGTCCACGCACGGCTGGGCGATCACATAGGTCACTGCGTTCTCCTGCTCTTCTTCCGCGTCCGCACCGCGCAGGCCGGAGATTACGCGGCACCTACGAGTATCCACAGCTCAGGCTTGCCTTATCCGGCCGTGGCTCACATCACACGAATTCATCCCACCACGACGGGCAGGATGCCGTCGTGGACCCTGTCGACGATCTGGAACATCGCTGCGCGGACGCCTGGCCCGCACTGGCCGACGAACGGCTCGGCGAGTGGCGCATGCGTGCGTCCGGGGGCTTCACGGGGCGTGCCAACAGCACGCTGACCACGGGCGATCCGGGTGTTCCGATCCCCGAAGCACTCCGTCACACGCAGGAGTTCGCGGCGCGCCACGGCATCGGGCCGACGGCTCACGTGGTCGTCGGATCGGCGGCCGAGCCCGCGGTGGCGGCCGCCGGGTGGAGGGTGAACCTCGACCATCCGGGCGGGGCCGAGTCCGCCGTGCTGGTCGGTTCGCCCGCCGGATTCGCCAACTCCGTGTCCCGGCGTGTGATCGTCGACTCCGTCCCGCCTCCCGGATGGTGGGAGCTCGCCGTCGGCGGAGAGCCCACGCAGGCGCAGCGCCACGTGCTCGGCACCGCAGGGACGTTCGGCGCCGTCGTCCTGGACGGTCACGTGGTCGCCGTGGTGCGGGGAGCACTCGTCGGCGATCTGCTGCACATCGCACGGCTGTCCGTGCGGCCGAGCCACCGGCGCAAGGGGCCCGCCAGAGAGCTGCTCGCGGGACTGGCCGCCTGGGGTGCGCAGCGGGGTGCGACGCGGTGCGCGCTGCAGGTCGCCGTCCACAACACGCCCGCCATGCACCTGTACGCCGCCCTGGGGTGCACCGAGCACCACCGGTACCGCTACTGGGTTCCCGCCTGATCGCACTGCCACAGCGGGAGCGGGTCAGCTCTGCTGCGCCGCGCGCCCCATGGCCGCACCCACGGCGATCGCGCTGGGCAGCGCCCCGGCGGCGAGCAGGAGCAGAGCGCGCCAGTCGGCCAGCATCGTCACGTCGCCGCCGGGCCCGGTGAAGCCGAAAACCCCGAGAGTGATCAACCACACCAGAAGCGGCGAACTCGTGACCGAGAGCTTGGGCGAGATCTGCGACGCCCACAGCACCAGCAGCGGCGTGGTCACCAACGCGACCACGACCGTGATGGGGAAGGGGATGTCGCTGACCTTCGGCAGCAGGGTCCCGTCGAACCGCAGCGGCAGGAAGAACAGCTCCAGCACGGCGAGCACCACCGCCTCCACGAGGAGCGCGGTGACCCCGAGCCGTTGCTCACCGCTCACCCAGGCCTCCGAACAAGTCGGTCTCAGCGCCCTCTGCGGGGCCGTGGGCGAGCACGTAGTACTCCGCGTCCACCACCGGCTGCGCGATGCCGTTGGACAGCGCGTAACTCGCGCCGCCCGCACCGTCCTGCCAGACGCTGACCTGTGTCGGGTGCGCCCGCAATGCCCGCAGCTTCGCCGACACGTGCTCCGAGACGTCGATGGTCGTGGTGATCAGGGCGTCCTCGGTGACCGGCAACTCCCCCGGCTCCGGCTGCCGGAACGGCAGGTCGGTCAGATCGGCGAGGGCTGCCGCTCCCCGCTCGGTCGCCTCGCGCGAGGTGACCGCGTGGAACACCCGCTCCACGCCGCTCACGCCGGCCGCGGCGGCCATGGTGATCTCGTG
>DASYMV010000059.1:0-9620 GCA_036008865.1 Pseudonocardiaceae bacterium
ACGCAGCTCGGACTCCCTTTGCACACCGAGCGATCGCAGGCGGTGCGGGACGTGAGCGAGCGCCTCTGCCACCTCGTGCGCCGAGGTCCCGGCGAGGTAGGGCTCGACGAGCAGCACGTCCGCCCGATCGGCCGCCCGCACGGCCTCGCGCAGCCCCGTCCGGTCGAAGGGCCGCACCGTCGCGGCGTAGAGCACCGTGACGTCCGCGTGCTCGGTCGCCTGCACCACGCGGTCGAGCACCGGTCCCACGGCCACGACCACGCCGCGACGACCCCGGCGCACCGCGGTGAACCCCTCAGTCACCGGGTGCGCCAGGGCGTTGCGGCGCAGCGACAGTCTCAGGTAGACGCGCCCGTCACCGGCGAGCGCCTCGCGGAGCAGTGGCACGACCTCGTCCGGGTGGCCCGGCACGTGGACGGTCCAGCCCGGCAGGGTGTCGAACAGCGCGACGGCGAGCCGCGGGTCGGTCTCCATCGCCTCGGTCACCGTGTCGACGAACACCTCTCGCATGAGCCGCATCAGGACCCCTTCCTCGCGACGCGGGCCACCACCAGGAGCGGGCGGGCGGGGTGTGGTGTGGTGAACGCGCGGTGCAGCGCGTCGTGATCGGTGCCGTCGGTGGTGACGGTGTGCCAGCCCTCCACCTCGAACCGCCGGGCGATCCCGCCCGGCCAGCCGTGGCTCGCGGAGTCGTTGTCGATCACGACGACGCCGAACCGCTCCAGCCCGAACCTCCCGGCGAGCGCGATGGCCTCGTGGTTGCTGCCCTCGTCCAGCTCGGCGTCGCCGACGAGGACGACGACGCGCGGCGTGGTCCGCCCCTGCACGCGCAGGCCCAGGGCGAGTCCGGCGCCGAGTGCGAGACCGTGCCCGAGCGACCCGCTGCTGATCTCCACGCCGGGCACGAGGACTCGGTCGGGGTGCTGGCCCAACGGCGATTCCCAACTCGTCCATTCGTCCAAAGTGGATGGATCGATGAAGCCCTTCGCGGCGAGCACGGCGTAGTAGGCCATCGGACCGTGTCCCTTGGACAGCAGGAAGCGATCCCGGTCGGGATCGTCGAGTCGTCGCGGTGACACGTTGAGCACTCGGTCCTAGAGCACCCAGAGCACGTGAAGCGTCGACGCCGCCGCCCACTCGTGCTTCTCGTCCCCGGTCATCCGCCGGAACAACGCGGGCAGCTCCGCGTACTCCAGCTCGCTCGTGGTCATCATGTGATCACCCTCCAACCTCGACCAAACTGGAGGTCAAGTCGTAGGATGGGCTGGTGAGCAAGCTGCCCGACATGTTGACGATCGGCCAGGTCGCGGAGCGCAGCGGCGTGCCGCACACCGCGTTGCGGTTCTACGAGGAACGCGGCCTGATCGCCTCCGAACGGACGACCGGCAACCAGCGGCGCTACCCGCGATCGGTACTGCGACGGCTCGCCTTCATCCGGACCGCCCAGCGGGTCGGCCTGAGCCTGGAGGACGTGCGGGGGGCTCTGGCCACGCTGCCGGACGGCCGTGCGCCCAACAAGGCCGACTGGAGCAGGCTCTCGCAGAGCTGGCAGGTGGAACTCGACGCGCGGATCGACGCGTTGCAGCGGCTCCGCGACCGGCTCACGTCCTGCATAGGATGCGGCTGCCTGTCGCTGCGCAGTTGCTTCCTGCACAACGTCGACGACGAGCAGGCCGCCAACGGCCCCGGCGCGCCGAAACTCAAGCCCGCACTGGAAGGCGGGACCTGATCGCGTGCGGAACGAGAAGCTGGTCCGCCTGTCCAAACGGATGTCGCGTCATCTGAGGCACGCTCCCGAGGAGATCGGGCTGCGGCTCGACCCCGCCGGATGGGTGGACGTCGACGACCTGCTCGCCGCGTTGGGCGTGTCCCGCGCCGACCTGGTGGAAGTGGTCGCGCGCAATGACAAGCAGCGCTTCGCGTTCAGCTCGGACGGCCGGCGCATCCGCGCGAACCAGGGCCACAGCGTCGCGGTGCGACTGGGCCTGCCGCCCGTCGAGCCACCCGCCGTCCTCCACCACGGCACGGCCGCCCGCTTCCTGCCGGCGATCATGCGCGACGGACTGAGGCCGATGAACCGGCACGACGTGCACCTGTCCCACGACGTCCGGACCGCTCGGCGCGTCGGCGCCCGCCGCGGCAACCCCGTGGTCCTTCAGGTCGACGCCGCGGCGATGCACGCCGACGGCTACGAGTTCCACGTCAGCGACAACGGCGTCTGGCTCACCGCCGCCGTGCCACCGCGCTATCTCCGCACGTGAGGAAGAACGTCAGAGCAGCCAGAGGACGGCGCCGCCCACGGCCACAGCCGCGAGGACCGCCAAGACGCCGGCCATGATCTTGGCCGTTTTCCACGTGGTGTAGACGCCGCCGATCAGGAATCCCGCCAGGGCCAGAAGGCCGATGACGACGAACTCCTCGGGCATTACAGGACGCCCTTGGTGGACGGCACGCCGCCCACCCGCGGGTCGGGCTCCACCGCGCCCCGCAGGGCCCGCGCGATCGCCTTGTACTGCGCCTCGGCGATGTGATGCGGGTCGCGGCCGTACTCGACCCGGACGTGCAGCGCGATCTGCGCGTGGAACGCCAGCGAGTCGAACACGTGCCGGTTCAGCACGAACGGGTAGTTGCCACCGATCGTGAAGGTGTTGAACTGCTCGGGCTCACCGACGTGCACGCAGTAGGGGCGGCCGGAGACGTCGATCGCGGCGTGCGCGAGCGTCTCGTCCATCGGGATCCACGCGTCACCGAAGCGGCGGATGCCCTTCTTGTCCCCCAGCGCCTCCCGCAGCGTCTGGCCGAGCACGATTGCCACGTCCTCGACGGTGTGGTGCGCGTCGATCTCCACGTCACCGGTGGCGCGCACGACCAGGTCGAGCGAGGAGTGCACGCCGAACGCGGTGAGCATGTGGTCGTAGAACGGCACCCCGGTGTTGATGTCGACCTGGCCGGTCCCGTCGAGGTCGAGCTCGACGTACACCGATGACTCCTTGGTGGTCCGCTCCACCTTCGCGATGCGACTCACCGACTCACCTCCTTGCTGGCCGCGAGGAACGCGTCGTTCTCCTCCGGCGTACCGATGGTCACCCTGAGGTGTCCGGCGATTCCGACATCCCTGATCAGCACGCCGTGGTCGAGGTACGACCGCCAGGCCGCGTGCGCGTCGTCGAACCATCCGAAGAGGACGAAGTTCGCGTTGCTCGGGACGACCGCGAAACCCATGCCGGACAACGCTTCCACCACGCGCTCGCGTTCCGCCGCGAGCTTGGCCACCGACCCCAGCGTCTCCGCGGCGTGGCGCAGCGACGCCCGTGCGGCGGCCTGCGTGAGTGCGGACAGGTGGTAGGGCAAGCGGACCAGGAGCAGCGCGTCCACCACGGCGGGCGCCGCGGCCAGGTAGCCGAGACGGCCTCCCGCGAAGGCGAACGCCTTGCTCATGGTGCGGCTGACGATGAGCTTCTCGGGGAACTCGGCGAGCAGGCCCACGGCACTGTTCCGGTCGGAGAACTCGGCGTACGCCTCGTCCACCACGACGATGCCGGGTGCGGCGGCGATCAGCTCGCGCAGCTCCTGCGGCGGCACGCTCTGCCCGGTGGGGTTGTTCGGGCTCGTCACGAACACCACGTCGGGCCCTCGCTCCGCGACGATCTCCGCCGCTCGCACGGTGTCGAGCGAGAAGTCCGACCGGCGCGGCGTCGGCGACCACTCGGTGCGCGTGCCCGCGGCGATGATCGGGTGCATCGAGTACGAGGGCTCGAAACCGAGCGCGGTACGTCCCGGCCCGCCGAACGCCTGGAGGATCTGCTGCAGGATCTCGTTGGACCCGTTGGCTGCCCAGAGGTTCCGCTCGGTGAGCTGGACACCGGTCGAGTCCGTCAGATACGCCGCGAGGTCGCTGCGCAGCGCGACCGCGTCGCGATCCGGATAGCGGTGCAGATCGCCGGCGATCTCCTCGACCGCCGCGACCACGTCCGCGACGAGCTCGGGCGTGGGCGGGTACGGGTTCTCGTTGGTGTTGAGCCGGACAGGCACGTCCAGCTGCGGAGCACCGTAGGGCGTGCGGCCGCGCAGGTCCTCCCGCAGCGGCAGATCGCTCAACTCGACCCGGTCGCCGATCGACCTCATGCCCGCCCCTCGCTGAATCGTGCGGTCACGGCCTCGCCGTGCGCGGGCAGGTCCTCGGCGTTCGCGAGCGCGACGACCTTGTCCGCGACCTCGCGCAGCGCGTCGGCCGAGTAGTCGATGACGTGGATGCCGCGCAGGAACGTCTGGACGGACAGGCCCGACGAGTGCCGCGCGCAACCGCCGGTGGGCAGCACGTGGTTCGAGCCCGCGCAGTAGTCGCCCAGCGAGACCGGTGAGTGCGCGCCGACGAAGATCGCGCCGGCCGCACGCACGCGTGCCGCGTCCTCGCGGGAGTTCGCGGTCTGGATCTCCAGGTGCTCCGCCGCGTAGGCGTCGACGACACGCAGACCGTCGTCCACGCTCGAGACGAGCACGCAACCGGACTGCTTGCCGCGCAACGCGGTGCGAATGCGATCGGTGTGCTTGGTCGCGACGACGAGCCGCTCCAGTTCCACGTCGACCGCGTCGGCGAGTTCCTCGGAGGTGGTCACGAGGACGCTGGCCGCCAGGGTGTCGTGCTCGGCCTGGCTGATCAGGTCCGCGGCCACGTGCATCGGGTCGGCCGTCTCGTCGGCGAGGATCGCGATCTCCGTGGGGCCTGCCTCGGAGTCGATGCCGATCATGCCGCGCAGCAGGCGCTTGGCCGCGGTGAGGTAGATGTTGCCGGGCCCGGTCACCAGGTCGACCGGTTCGAGGTCGGCGCCGTCGGTGTCCGTGCCGCCGTGGGCGAGCAGCGCAACCGCTTGCGCACCCCCGACCGCCCACACCTCGGTGACGCCGAGCAGCGCGGCCGCGGCCAGAATCGTGGGATGCGGCAAGCCGCCGAAGTCGGCTTGCGGCGGGGAGCAGACGACCAGCGACTCTACGCCCGCCGTCTGCGCGGGCACGACGTTCATCACGACGCTGGACGGGTAGACCGCGAGGCCGCCGGGCGCGTAGAGGCCGACCCTGCGCACCGGCACCCAGCGCTCCGTGACGGTCCCGCCGGCCACGACCAGGGTGGTCTTGTCGGTGCGGCGCTGGTCGGCGTGGACCTTGCGGGTACGCGCGATGGACTCCTCCAGCGCGGTGCGGACCGCGGGGTCCAACTCGGCGAGCGCTCGGGTGAGCTCCTCGGCCGGAACGCGGACGGTCTTCGGACGGACCTTGTCGAAGCGCTCCGCGAACTCCAGCACCGCCTCGACACCGCGCTCGGCGACCGCCTCGATCACCGGGCGCACCTGATGCAGCACCGCGTCCACGTCGACCTCGGCCCGCGGCAGCGCCGCGCGCAGTTCGGCCGGGGAGGGGACACGACCTCGCAGGTCGGTGCGGCTGAGCATGGACGTCCTCGGTGTCGGTGGGTCTCGTGCGTGCGCAGTCCAGGGTAAGCGGTGGCCCGCCCCACGTGACCGGCACCCGTCTGTCGCTCCCTCGCCCTGGCCGGCGCCGAGGAACCCGACGAACGGCGCCGGTCCAGGGGCGGCTCAGCTCAGCAGCCCACAACGCGGCAGGCGTCGAGCGCCCGTTCGATCTGCCGGGGCGAGACGAAGTAGTGCGGGGACGCGCGGACGACCGCGTCCAGGCCCCGCCTGGTCATGTCGAGCAGGGTCGAGCTCGCACCGCTCGTGCTGACGGTGATCCCCTTGTCCCCCAGACGCTCCTTGACCTCCGCTGCCGCCACACCGTCGATCGTGAAGGTGACGATGCCGCACCGGCGCACGCCCTGGTCCCGCACGGTCGCACCGGGGATCTCGGCCAGGCCCGCGCGCAACCGCTGCGCCCTGTCGGCGATCTCATCGGCGATCGCGTCCAGGCCGAGGTCGAGCGCGTACCGCGCGGCCGCGATCAGGCCGAGACGGTCGGCGACGCTGTGCTCCCAGATCTCGAAGACCCGTGCGTCCTCGCGCAACGCGAACTTCTGCGGTCCTTCCCAACGACCGCTGTGCAGATCGACCAGACGGGGCCGCAGCCGGTGCATGATCTCGCGGCGTACCACGAGCACGCCGGTGCCGCGGGGGCCGCGCAGCCACTTGCGGCCGGTGCAGGACAACAGGTCCACGTCGAGCTCGCGGGCGTTCACCGGGAACTGGCCGACCGACTGGCACGCGTCCAGCAGGACCAGCGCCCCCACCTCGTGCGCGGCGTCCGCCACGTCGCGAACGGGGTTCACCAGTCCGCTGTTGGTCGGCACGTGCACCAGCGACACGAGCTTGACGCGTTCGTCGAGCAGGTCGCGCAGCGCCGTCACGTCCACCTGACCGGCGGCGTCGGACGGGACCGGTTCGACGGTCGCGCCCGCCTCCTGCGCCCGGCGCAGCAGCGCGACCGCGTTGCCTGCGTACTCGACCTCGGTGACGAGGATCCGGTCCCCCTCGCCCAGCGGCACGGCGTCGAAGGCGGACAGCCACGCCCTCGTCGCGCTGTCGGTGAACGCGATCTCCTCCGGCTCGCAGCCCAGCAGGCGCGCCAGAACCCCGTATCCCGCCTGGAGATCGTCGGCGCGTTCGCCGGCCGCGACGTACCCGCCGACCTCCGCCTCGCGGCGCAGGTGCCCGATCACCTCGTCCATGACGGGCGTCGGCGCGAGTGAGGAGCCCGCGCTGTCGAGGAAGACCCGGTCCGCCCAAGCGGGCGTCTCCGCCTGCACCACATCGAGATCGATCACTACTTGGGCGTCCACTTCTCCAGGTTCCACCAGGGACCCCAGGCCAGCGCGCCGACCGAGTGCGGGTCGACGACCTCCTGGTAGCCGTTCCAGTTGTCGCGCACCACGTAGGTGTGATCCAGGAACGCCAGGAAGACCGCACCCGGCTCCGCGAGGTACGCACGCTGGAACTGCCGGTAGGCGGCGGCCCGCTGTGCCGGGTCGGTGAGCGTCCGTCCAGCGTCGAGCGCGGCGTCGACCTGCGGGTTGACGTAGCCGCCGGGGTTGTCGAAACCACTCGGCGTGGACGTCGAGTGCAGCGCGGGCCAGGCGGTCAGGTCCGGGTCGAACGGGTTGCCGTCGCCGTAGATCACGGCGTCCTGCCCGTACCTCGGGGTGATCGCCGTCCAGCTCAGCCCGGCGAGCTGGACGTCGACACCCACCACCCTGGCCTCGGCGGCGAACGCGGTCGCGAGGTCGCTGCGCATGGCGTCGCCGACCGGGTACATCAGCGTGAACCGCGCGGGCGTGCCGCCCTTCGACCGCATGCCGTCGACGCCCTTCACCCAGCCGCCCAGATCGAGCTGGCGCTCGGCCTCGATCTTGTCGTAGCGGAACTCCGCGCCCGGTTCCACGAACTCCGGCAACACGTCGGGAATCGGCGTGCTCGCCGCCACCGCCTTGCCGGCCAGCAGGCCGCTGACCATGCCCGCCCGGTTCACCGCGAGGTTCAGCGCCAGCCGCATGGACCGGTCACCGGTGACCGGGTTGGCCGTGGGCAGCGAGATCGCGCGGAAGTCCGCGCTGCGATGGCTGATCACCTTCATTCCGCTGGTCGAGGCGAACACCGTCGCCAGCCTGGGTGGCAGCGTGGTGCCGTCGAACTCGCCGGACTGCATGCGCTGGGCCCGGCTGTTGTCGTCGGGCACGAAGACCACGGTCAGCTTCTTGATCGCGGGCGTGCCGCCGGAGTGTCCGGTGTTGGCTTCCAGCACCATCCGGTCGCCCTTGCGCCAGTCGGTGAGCCGGTACGGACCGGTGCCGATGGGGGTCTTGTCGATCGGGTTGTCCTTGAGCGCACCGCCCCTCGCGAGCGCCTCGCTGGGCAGGATCCCCAGCACCAGCAGGTGCGGGAACGCGGCATACGGCTGCGAGAGCGTGAACCGCACGGTGTTCGCGTCGAGCTGTTGGACCCCGGAGAGCATCGCGAACGACGCGCGTTCGGTCGAGCCCGCGGCGGGATCGAGCAGCGCGCGGTAGGTGGCGACGACGTCCTCGGCACCGAAGGTCGTCGCGTCGGTGAACTTGACGGCGTCGCGCAGCTTCACCGTCCACGTCAGACCGTCCGGGGACGGCTTGGGCAGCTCGGAAGCCAGCTCGGGCCGCAACGACCGGTCGGCGCCGTGTTCGACGAGACCCTCGTAGATCTTGGACGCGCCCCGTTCCCCGTAGCCCAGCAACGGATTCAACGTGCTGGGCTCCTGCGCGTCGGCCACCACGATCGAACTGCCGTCCGACCTGCCCTCGGCGCTCGGTGTCGTCGACTCGGTGCACGCGGATGCGACGAGGGCAGCCGCGAGCAGTACGGCGGGGAACAGGGAGCGCACGAGAACCGACCCTAGCCTCTGCTCCCGGCGACCGTCAGCCGATCGCCTCGGGCATGCGCACGACCTGGTAGGCGCATTCGATCGTGTCACCGGTGGCGGGGTCGCGCAGCTCCACGCGCCACGTCCCGGCGAACTGGTTGACGCCCTCGCGCATCGGGATGGTCCCGGACAGCAACACGGTGCCGGGACGCAGCAAGTCGCGATCGCGCAGCACGTCAACCCAGTAACCGGGGGTCAGGAGCTCGGCGAGGGTTCCCGCCTGGATGCGCTCGCCGTCGGCCCACGCGGTCAGCTCGATCTCGTCGAGGCGGTCGGCCACGTCCACGAGACGCCACGCCTTGCGACCCAGCACGTCGGGTCCGGCCTGCTTGCTCCACGCCACGCCGTGCACCTCGAGCGCCCGGTCGGTGTGGTCGCACGCCACGGTGAGCAGCAGGTCGCGCTCCTGCGGCCCGGCGACCACGAGCGCCCACTCCGCCTCACCCGAGGTGCGGTCGTGCTGAGCGGCCACCTCGCCGGTCTGCTGCGCCAGGTACGGCGCGACCGGGTACAGGCTCGGCGTCGTGGTCGGCGCGGGCACACCGAGTTCGGCCAGCTCGCGGACGTGCGCGGCCACGTCGTCCTGACTGCGTCCGGCGTACCCGCCGTTCAGCAAGGTCGTCACGGTCATCGAGACGCGCTCGCCGCCGTCGAGGTCGAAACTCAAAGTTGACACAACCACTCCTTGCGCATACGGCTTGTATACAGGAAGCATTACAGGCCGTCCGCAAGATTGACAACACCGCCGACACAAGGTGTGACGTGATGCCCGAAAGCCCGACCCTCGACCAGGTGCGCCGCCCCGCGCTCATTCGCGCGTTCCTGGCCAGCCTCTCCGGCACCGCTCTTGAGTGGTACGACTTCGCCATCTACAACGTGGCCGCGGCCACCGTGCTCGGTCCGCTGTTCTTCCCCAGCTCCGATGCGCTGACCGGGACGCTCGCGGCGTTCTCCACCTACGCCGTCGGTTACCTGGCGCGGCCGCTCGGCGGCTTCCTGTTCGGCCGCCTCGGTGACGTGCTCGGCCGCAAACGCGTGCTCGTGACGACCCTGCTGATCACCGGTATCGCGACGATGCTGATCGGACTGCTACCGCCGTACTCGTCCATCGGCGGCACCGCGGGCGTTCTCCTGGTGCTGCTGCGCTTCGCCCAGGGTGTGGGGCTCGGCGGCGAGTGGGGTGGCGCCGTGCTGTTGTCCAGCGAGTACGGAAACCCGAAGCA
>DASYMV010000060.1:0-9190 GCA_036008865.1 Pseudonocardiaceae bacterium
CCACTGGTTTTCCGCTTGTTCACCCTGTTGCCATTCAGACGGCCGAGCCGGGTTCACGGTGGCCCTGACCTGCAACGGGGCTGCTGGCGGCCCTGAGGTCGCATGCGGTGGCATGCTTGTCGTAGAGGTTCCGTCGAATACGAGCATCCACGACCTGACGCACAGCGATCTCGTTCAAGGCTCGGAGGACCCCGCGATGTTCATCGGTGCACGACTCCGGCGCGGCGCGAAGCGGTCGCGTCGCGCGGCCGGTCTCGACGTCCGGCTGATGATTCTCCTTCTCGGTGCCGCTGTGGTGCTGTCCGCGTGCTACGCCAAGTCCTCGTCTCGGCAGTCCGACTCGGACGGGCGAGGCGGGGGATCCGCTTCGGACCCGTGCGTGGCGCCGGCGGGTGCGTCACAGCAGGACGTCGACCCGAAGGACTCCGCGGAGACACCGTGGAAACGGCCGTCCGGTGAGCCCCTCACCGTCTACTTCGAGAACCGCGGCCTGTCGGACAGGTACTGGGACCTGGTCCGCAAAGCCGCTGAGATCTGGTCCCGCAGCCCCTGCGTGCGGGCCGTGGCGGTCGCCGAATGTCCTCCCGGCGTGAACTGCGTCGGTGTCAGGGAGAAGAAGAGGGCGGCGTTCTCGCCGAGCACGGACGGCGAGTTCAGCGGGAAGGACTCCGGGAAGTACCGCCGGGGCGGAACGGTGACCATCTACACGAAGCTGATGAACAAGGCGACCGACAACGGTGCCCTCGCGACCATCGTGCACGAGATCGGACACGCGTTGGGTCTGGTGCACCGCAAGAACAAGCACGATGTCATGAACGCCAACACCGACGACAACACCGACCCCAACCCGGACGACGTCGACTTCGCGAACCTCGCCGCCATCTACGGTGCCCGGCGCTGACGGCCGCCAGGCGGGTGACAGCGGGTGCTACGTGCATCCGCCGAGGGGTGGAGAGCCGATGGAGATCGGCTCCCCACCCCTCGGCGGCCCGGTCAGGGGAACATCAGGATCGGCGTTGCGGAACCGTTGGCACGACGGGCATGTCGGCGATGGTGCTGGGGTCGACCTTGAACGCGGCGGGGTAGGTCGCGGGGTCCGTGGCGTAGGAGGGCTCGGTCGAGCGCCAGCTGTAGAAGCACACGTCGCAGGAGAACATCGTCCAGACACCGGGGACCGGCGAGGTCGTCATCACTCGGACGGCGCGCTCGTCGCAACGAGGGCAGATCTCCGACTGGCTGATTTCCGGGTTGGTCACTTGAGCATCTCCTTGATGATCTTCTCCCAGTTGGCGGTCTCCGCGGGCGCGTCGACGGTCTGCGAGTAGTGGCCGCGCACCTCCGGTGCGATCGGCGTGGTCGCGTCGAGCACGACCTTGTGCGTGATGCCCGCAGGGTCGGAGCTGGGGTCCAGTGGGAGAACCGAGGCGTTCGGCACGGTGACGATGTCGTGCAGCGGGTGGAACTTGACCGACAGCGCCCACATCACCTGGGCGAGGTTGAACGGGTCGACGGTCTCGTCGACCATGATCATGACCTTGCAGTAGCCGAGACCGTGCGGCGTGGTCATGGCGCGCAGACCCACGGCCTTCGCGAAGCCGCCGTAGCGCTGCTTCACCGCGACCACCCCCAGCAGGCCCTGGGTGTACATCGCGTTGACCGCGACCACCTCGGGGAAGTCCTTCTTCAGCTGCTGGTAGAGCGGCACGCTGGTGTTCAGCGCCAGGGTGTAGTCCATCTCCGTCCACGGCATGCCGAGGTAGAGGTGCTCGAAGATCGGGTCGCGCCGGTACGACACCTTGTGGATCTTGATGATCGGCTGGCGACGGCCTCCGGAGTAGTGACCGGTGAACTCACCGAAGGGGCCCTCGATCTCGCGGACGCCGGCGATGATCTCTCCCTCGAGCACCACCTCGGAGCCCCACGGCACGTCCAGGCCGGTCAGCGGAGCCTTGGCGATGCGGTACGGGCTGCCCTGGATGGCGCCCGCCATCTCGTACTCGGACTGCTCGTAGGCCAGTGGCATTCCGGCCACGGTCGTGATCACCGGTTCATTGCCGATGGCGATCGCGACGGGGAGGTTCTCTCCGCGCTCCTCAGCGGCGCGCAGGTGCAGACCGATGTCGTGGGTCGGCAGGGGCTGGATGCCGAGCCGGTCGACGTCCTTGACCTGGATCCGGTAGATGCCGGCGTTCTGCTTGCCGAAGTGGTCCGGGTCGTCCGGATCACGGCTGACGACGACGGCCTTGTCGATGAAGCAGCCCACGTCGTACCGGTTGAGCCGGAACAGCGGAAGGAGGTCGAACAGGTTGATGCCCTCGTCGACGGTGCACTCCTGCCAGGGTGCGTCCTCCCGCCGCTCGACCGGAACCGGGTAGTCGTCCCAGCGCCGGGCGAACTCGAAGAACTGGTCCTTGACCGGCGTGTCCTTGGGCATGCCCAGCATCAGTGCGTGGTTCGGCCAGGAGCCGACCACGTTGAGCGCGACCTGGCCGTGTTCGTAGCCGTTGACGTTGTCGAACAGCAGCGCCGGGCCGCGATCGGTCAGGTTGGCCACCGCACGTGCCGCCGCTCCCAGGTGCGGTTCCGCGTCGACCGGACGGGACAACCGCAGCAGTTGTCCTTCCTTCTCCAGTGTGGAGAAGAAGTCCCGCAAATCTGAATGTGCCATGCCTCGTCCCTTGCTCTGTGAGTGGTGGTTCCGGCCGCGCGCCGGTCAGATCACCGCGTCGCGCTCGCGGCCGCGAGGGCTCATCCCGGTCCATCGGCGGGCCGTCGGCAGCTCGAGGCCGAACTGGTCCAACGTCCGCCCGACGACGTGCTCGACGACGTCGGCAACGCTTTCGGGGTGGTTGTAGAAGGCCGGCATGGGCGGCAGGACGACCGCGCCCATGCGGGTCAGTTCGAGCATGTTCTCCAGGTGCACCGCCGACAGCGGTGTTTCCCGTGCCACGAGGACCAGAGGCCGCCGTTCCTTCAACGTCACGTCGGCCGCGCGCCCGATCAGGCCGTCGCCGTAGCCGACGCGTATCCCCGCGAGGGTCTTCATGCTGCACGGCGCCACGATCATGCCGTCGACCCGGAAGGAGCCGCTGGAGATCGCGGCACCCTGGTCATCCGGGCTGTAGACCGTGGACGCGAGCGCCGTGACGTCACGCATCGAGTAGGAGGTCTCCTGCGCCACGGTCGCCCGTGCCCAACGGCTCACGACCAGGTGGCTCTCCACGTCGAGTTCGCGCAGTGCCTCCAGGAGCCGGATGCCGATCACCGCTCCCGTGGCACCGGTCATGGCAACGACGAGTCTCACCGGTCCTCCCATCACCGACGGGGAACACCAAAATGCTCCGTGTACGTCCTAACTCTGTCCACGGTATCCTCCGTGTACGTCCTAGTTCAACCGGAGGGGGTGTGAAGCGATTGCGGTCACAAGACCAGGCGGAGGTGGATGAAGCGGAGGCCCGCGGCACGGTGCACGCGGCGATCCACGGGCTGGGGCATCTGTCGAGGCGTCTGTTCCAACTGCACGCCAGGGTGTGGCAGGAGATCGTGGACGACGAGCTGACCGGCCCGCAGTTCACCGTCCTCGGCGTCCTGCACCTGGAGGGCGAGATGGATCAGCGCACGCTCGGGGCACACGCCCGGCTCGACAAGTCCACCGCGGCTCCGATCGTGGAACGGCTGCGTCAGAGGGGGCTGCTCGAGGCGGAGCGCGACAGCGTCGACAAGCGCCGCAAAGTCCTGCGCATCACCCCTGAGGGCAGGGCTCTGGTGGTCCGCACCAGTCCGCTGGCCGTCGAGGTGGGGGACAGGATGCTCGCCCCGCTCCTGCCGGAGGAGCAGGAGCTCTTGCTGTCCTTCCTCGAACGAATGACCCGATAGCCCGCAGGGCGTCCCAATCGTGAAAGGCCTCACCGTCATGGCACGACCGATCGGAAATCGCCTGCCACCGGAACTCGTGCGTGCCCTCGACGGTGCCGATCTGGGCGGCAAGCTGGGGCTCGCGTATCCGTTGATCACTGTCGACGCCTCCGGCGCGCCGCGCCTGTCCATGCTCAGTGCGGGCGAGCTGCTCGCACGTGACGACAGCTCGGTGCGAATCGCCCTGTGGCCGGACACGCGTACGGGGGACAACCTCGCCCGCGGCGCAGAGGTCTTGCTGTGCTGCATCACCACTGGGTCCGTCCTCTACGTCCGCGGTCGGTCCCGTCGGCTCGTCGCAGCGCACGACGCGGGCGTGCAGTGCTTCGAAGTCGCGGTCACCGCGGTGGAGACCGACGCCCACGAAGGAATGCCCGTGACCAGCGGCATCACCTTCGCCCCGGTCGATCCGGCGCCTGAAGCCGTCCTCGCCTCCTGGCAGGGGCAGCTGGCCGCTCTGGCGAAAGCTCACGACTGAAGGCTGGTTGACCCGTTGGCGGAACTGGGTACGTGTCGGGGATTTATTCATCACCTGTTGAGATTTTTCCCGAGCGCTCGTACCGTGGCCTCCAGACCGGAGGTGCGCAATGACCACTACGACGGCGACCGTCGCGCTCGTCCAGGACCTCGATGCGCTCGATGCCGCGATGCTGGCGACGGCGGGAGGCAAGGCCGCGAACCTGGGGGAGCTGATCAAGGCCGGCCTGCCGGTGCCACCAGGCTTCTGCGTCACCACGGAGGCCTACCGCAGGATGTCGGCCGGAGCCGGACTGGACGGGGTCCTCGAGGAGCTCGCCGCCACCTCCGCCCGTGACGTCACCGCGCTCGCCGCCCTCGCCGGACGGGCACGAGAACTCGTGCTCGCCACGCGGACACCCGCTGAAGTGCGCGACGCGATCAGCGCAGACCACGCTCAGCTCGGAGACCGCACCCCGGTCGCGGTCCGCTCGTCGGCGACCGCGGAGGATCTGCCGTTCGCGACTTTCGCGGGTCAGCAGGACACCTACCTCAACGTTGTCGGCACCGACGCCGTGCTGGACGCGGTCCGGCGCTGCTGGGCATCGCTCTGGACCGACCGCGCGGTGTCCTATCGCGCGACGCACGGCATCGACCACCGCGACGTACGACTCGCCGTGGTGATCCAGCGCATGGTCGACGCCGAGATCGCCGGCGTGATGTTCACCGCCGACCCGGTCACCGGCCGTCGCGCTCGAACGGTGATCGACGCCAGTCGGGGGCTGGGTGAGTCGGTCGTCTCAGGTGCGGTGAACCCGGACCACTTCGTGGTGGACACCGAGAGCGGTGAGATCGCCGAGCGCAGGCTCGGTGACAAACGGGTGATGATTCGCTCAGTGCCCGGTGGGGGCACCGAGCACGTCGAACAACCGTCCACTGAGGACGAGTCGTGTGTGACCGGAGCCCAGCTCTCAGAACTCGTCGCGCTGGGGCGCCGCGTCGAGTCGCACTTCGGGAGCCCGCAGGACACCGAGTGGGCCATCGACTCAGCCGGCGCGCTGTGGCTGACCCAGTCACGGCCGATTCCCACGCTGTACCCGCTGCCGACCGACGTCGCGACGCGTGGATTGCGGGTCTACTTCAACGTCAGCCTCGCCCAAGGACTCGAACGACCCATCACGCCGATGGGGCTCGCCGCGTTCGCGTTGCTGGGCTCATCGGTGGCGGACCAGTTCGGCTTCCCCGTCCGCGACCCCCTGTGCGGCCCGCCGGTGTACGCACCCGCGGGGCAGAGGATCTTCGTGGACATGACCACCGTCCTGCGCAACAAGGCCGGACGCACCTTGGTGCCACGAGTGCTCGACGTCATGGAGGCGCGCTCCGCGCAGACTCTCCGCGGCCTCTTCGACGACCCACGACTGCCGCTCGCGCAGCAGTCGTGGTGGCCCTTCGTGCCGGTTCTCGCGCGTGTGGCGGCGCGTTTGCGCATCCTGCCGCGGGCCGTCGAGGCGGTGGTGAGCCCCGAGGCGGCGCTGCGGCGCGTCGACCGGATCGGTGACCGGCTCGCCGCGATCACCGCGGCATCTGCGACGGCGACCCCGGTGCAACGACTCGACCTGGCCGAACGTGTCCTCGGCGCGTCCGTCGTCCCGACCGTCCCCACAGCGCTCCCGCCGGCGGCGATCGGATTCGCCATGCTGTGGCTGGCCGGGAAGGTCATCGGTGACGACCTCGAACCCGGCGAGCTGCAGACCGTTCTGCGAGGCCTTCCGCACAACGTCACCACCGAGATGGACCTGTCGCTGTGGCGCCTGGCCGCGCGGATCCGCGGTGACGCCGCTGCGACCGCTGTCTTCCGCGACGAGTCCGCGACCGCGCTCGCACGACGGTTCCGCGACGGTGTGCTGCCCGGCGTCGCGCAGGACGGGCTCGCCGGCTTCCTGCGACGCTACGGTCACCGCGCCGTCGCGGAGATCGACATCGGCATGCCCCGGTGGTCCGACGACCCCACGCACGTCCTGGGTGTCATCGCGAACTACCTCCGGCTCGAGGACTCGGCACTGACGCCCGACGCGCAGTTCGCCCGTGGCGCCGCGGACGCCGAAGCCGCGACGGCGCGACTGGTGGCCAAAGCGCGCAAACGCAGCAGGCTGCGCGGACGCGTTGTCGCCTTCGCGCTGCGGCGGACGCGTCTGCTGGCCGGGCTGCGCGAGATGCCGAAGTACTACCTGGTCGTGGCGCTCGGTCAGGTCCGCCGCCAGATCGCCGCAGTCGGTGCCGAGCTCGCGGCCAAGGGACAGCTCGACGCACCCGACGACGTGTTCTTCCTCAACCTCGTCGAGACGCGCGCGGCACTTCGCGGGACCGACGATCTGCGCGTGGTCGTCGCGGAACGCAAGGAGACCTACGACATCGAACTGCGGCGTCGTCACATCCCGCGCGTGCTGCTGTCCGACGGCAGCGAACCGGAACCTCGCCCGGCGGCCGAACCAGGTGCGCTCGTGGGCACCCCGGCCTCCGCGGGTTCGGTCACCGGACGGGCGAGGGTCCTGCTCGACCCGGTCGGCGCGCACCTGGAGCCCGGCGAGATCCTCGTCGCACCGTCCACGGATCCCGGCTGGACACCGCTGTTCCTCACCGCCGGCGGTCTCGTCATGGAGATGGGCGGATCGAACTCCCACGGTGCCGTGGTCGCCCGCGAATACGGCATTCCGGCGGTGGTCGGTGTCCGCGATGCCGTCAGCACGATCACGACCGGGCAGATCATCACCGTGGACGGTGCGGCCGGAACCGTTGCGGTGCGAGAGGAGTGAGGCTCACCTCGCGCCAGGGAACGCGGATGGCCGAACCACGTTCGAGCAGCACGTTGCCGGCCTGCGAGGTCCTCCCACGCGGATGACGTTGCGGCGGAGGGCACTGCGCTCGGCGAACTGCCCTCCGCCATCCACTGAGGACTCAGGTGGTCGGCACCCCGTCCAGGAAGCCGTGCACGTTGCGAAGCCTCCCGTCCTCGGACAGCACGGCCACGTCGAAACCGACGACGAGCGCGTCCGCGTCCTCCGGCCCCAGCTCCCAGGTGAAGCGCACGAGGTCGTGGTGCGGGTCGACCGGTCCGGCGAGCCGGAAGCCAAGACCCGCGAACTGCTGCTGCACGGCGCCGATGGTGGCGGCGGTGGCCTCCTGCTCGTCGGTGACGGCGACCGGGTCGACGTAGCTCGCGTCCTCGGTCCAGATCTCGTCGACGGCCGCTCGTCGCTTCGCCGGGTCCGGCTCGTTCCAGGTCGCGATGTAGCGCTCGATCAGGTCGGTTGCGGTGCTCATGTCCAGCTCCTGGTGTCGAAGGTTCACGGCACCGATCCTCATCGCGAGGAGTCATCGCGTCGATCACGCGCGAGATAATGGGCAGATCTTGGTCGGGCGCGACCAACGTCGAGGCGAAGCCTGGCGGCGTGGGTCTCGCGAGGAACGTGATCCTGCCGCTGGTGCGCTGGGAGACCACATCTCGCCGACCCCGTCGGTCCATCCGGACCACCCGTCACGCCGCCGCGAACGAGGCCCTGGACAGGGGAGAGCAGACCCTCGTCGACTGACGGCATGGGAGCCGGCATGACGTCGGGGCGTTCGCAGGGCAGCTCAAGCCCTTCTTTCCTCCTCTGCGAGAGGGTTTGCGGCGGCGAGCAGGTTGTCGCCGTGACACGGCACCGTCGTCGGGCACCAGCAGGCGAGATCCTTGCCGGCGAGCTCGGACACGTCCTGGTCGGCGAGCCATGCGGCGTGCCAGGCCAGCGCGTCGTCCAGCGTGCAGCACACGACGGTGACACCGTGCTCGTACTCGCCTTCGGGCAGATCGGTGCGCACCGGGTACGGGGCGCCCGTGTTGAGCCACATGTAGTTGCGGCCCACCACGAACGGGTTGCCCCACTTCGACGGGCGGGAGACCACGACCGCGCCCTCGGGCATGTGGTGGCCCTTCCGCCGGGACAACTGGATTCGTTCAGGCATCGCTGCCCTCGATTTCCACTGCGAGCGCTTCGAGCCGGGCACGGCGCGCCGGGGTGAGACGCGAGTCGGTCGCGTGGACGAGACGCCCACTGAGGTCACTCACCGGTCTCGCCTCCCGCCTTGACGTGGACCACGCCGGGGATGGGACGACCTGAGATCAACGCGTCGCGGATCGGCGCAACCCCGAGCAGTTGGATCGTCCCTCGCAGGGTGACGCGGTCGACTCCGCCAATCAGGTCGTACGGGACCGACAGCCACGGCATCGGCCACGCGACTGAGGTCGATCCGATCTGATTACCTGCGAGGTAATGGTCCGGGTCACCTTCGTGTCACAGCGTGCGCGAGGTGAGCCACGCGACGATGTCACGCCCTGTCGGTGAGCTGCTGCGCGAATGGCGCGAGCGGCGTCGCCTGAGCCAGCTGAACCTGGCCATCGAGGCCGACGTCTCGACGCGGCACCTGAGCTTCGTCGAGACCGGGCAGTCGCGGCCGACGAGCGACATGATCCTGCGTCTCGCCGACCACCTCGACGTGCCGCTGCGCGAGCGCAACGGGTTGCTGCTCGCGGGCGGGTACGCCCGGTCTATCCGGAGAGTCCGCTCGACGCCCCGCAGATGCAGGCCGTCCGCTGGGCACTGCGTCAGGTGCTGACCGGGCACGAGCCCTGTCCCGCCGTCGTCGTCGACCAGAGCTGGAACCTCGTCGACGCCAACGCGAGCGTCGCCATGTTCGTCGAGGGAGCATCCGGGGAACTGATCGCTCCCGGCTTCAACGTGCTGCGTCTGAGCCTGCACCCCGGCGGAATGGCTCCTCGCAT
>DASYMV010000061.1:0-21499 GCA_036008865.1 Pseudonocardiaceae bacterium
AGCGCGGCGACCGTCGGGGTGACCTGCGCGGTGCGCTGGGACGCCAGGTAAGTGCGCACCTCCTGTGCGACGACGCGATGGGCGCTGTCGACGGCGCCGGGCCCTGCGCGGCGCTGCTCCAGCCGGCGCGCCACGGTGCTGAGGTCCAGCAGGGTCACGCCGGGCACGTCGCCCACTGCGGGCTCGACGTTGCGGGGCAGCCCCAGGTCACACACCACGAGCGGGGCGCGACGGCGGTTGCGGGCGTCGGCGACCTCCTCGACACCGAGTACCGCATCGCTTGCGCCGATGCAGCAGATCACCAGGTCCACAGTGGACAGCACGGCGCTCACGCCGTCGAGACCGACGGCTCGGGCGAGGGTGCCCTCGGCTTCGCACAGCGCGGCCAGCCGCTGTGCGCTGAGCAGGGTGCGATTGGCCAGGACGATCTCGGCCACCCCGGCCCGGCGCAGCTGCGCCGCGGCCAGACCACCCGTTGAGCCGGCCCCGATCACCAGCGCCCGCCGGCCGGCCAAACCCGCCCGGTCGGCACCCGGCAGTGCGGCCGTCGCAGCGGCGAGGGCTTCGGAGACCACCGAGGCTCCCACGGTGTCGACGTCGGTCTCGGTGTGAACTCGTTTGCCCACCCGCAACGCCTGCTGCACCACCTCGTGCAGCGTCCGCCCGATGGTGCCCGCCTGGCCGGCGCCGGCGTACGCAGTGCGCAGTTGACCGAGGATCTGCGGCTCGCCGACGACCATCGAATCGAGCCCGGCGGCCACCGAGAACAGGTGCTCCACACCGGCCGCCGCGTAGTGCACGTAGAGGTGGCCGGACAGTTCGTCCACCGCGATCGCGGACTGGTGCGCCAGTACGTCGGTGATGTCCGCCAGCCCACCGTGGAAGGTCGTCACCACCGCGTAGACCTCGACCCGGTTGCAGGTGGACAGCAGAAGCGCCTCAGCGACGTGCTCGCACTCGAGCAGCTGGTCCAAGACCTTGCCGGCGTCCGCGAAGGACCCCGCGACTCGTTCCAGCACTCCCACCGGGGCACTGCGGTGGGACAGCCCGACGACCAGGAGACTCATCGGTTCACCGCGATCAACGCGTCCGCAGCGCCTGCCGTCCCGGCGGCACTCGGGCGTGCGGTCGCTCCCGGCTCAGCGGGACTGGCGCCCGGCTCAATCAGCCGCGCAGGCGCGTTCGCGATCTTCCGTTCGGTCACGAACATCGATCCTCCCTTCAGATGCCCTCGGGTGAGGGTCCGGCGACCGGCACGGCCGTCCGCATGATGTCGTCGATCCGGGCGAGCAACTGGCCGTCGAGCTCGAGATCAGCCGCAGCTGCGGCGTCGTCGACGTGATCGGGGTTCCTCGTGCCGACGATGGCGACGTGAACCGCAGGGTTGGCCAGGGTCCAGGCCACGGCCAGCCTGCCCACCGACGTGCCGAGCTCGTCCCTGGCAAGCCGCTCCAGCGAGGCGACGGCCCGCAGGTTGCGCCGATACGCCTCACCGCTGAAAACAGCGCTGCGGCTGCGCCAGTCCGACACATCGAACGTCGTGGTCGGGTCCAAGTGACCGCCGAGCAGGCCGTGCGCGAGAGGGCCGTAGACCAGAACGCCGATGTCGTGGGCGGCGGTGTAGGACAGCACGCTGTCCTCGATGTCGCGCCGGAACAGGTGATAAGGCGGCTGCAGGGTCTCGACCGGCAGCGCGGCACTGAACTCCTCCATCTGCGCGGCGTCGAAGTTCGACACGCCCACGTGGCGGATCTTGCCGTCGGCCACGAGCTTGGCCAGCTCGTCCGCGGTTTCCGCGAACGGCGTCTTCGGATCGGGCCAATGCACCTGGTACAGGTCGATGTGATCGGTGCCGAGCGCGCGCAGGCTCGACTCCACGCCTGCCCGGATCCACTCCCGGCTCGCATCGCGGGTGATACCGCCACCCTCGGGCCGCAGCGCACCCTTGGTAGCGATGATCAACTTGCTGCGGTCCAGCGCGCGCAGTGCCCTGGCCAGCAGGCGTTCGGAAGCGCCGAACCCGTACGCCTGGGCGGTGTCGAACAGGGTGACGCCCCTGTCGGCCGCGCGCTGGATGGCGGCGATCGCCGCTTTCTCATCGGTGGCGCCCCAGTCGCCACCGAGCTGCCAGGTGCCGAACGCGATGCGCGAGACGCGCAGGTTCGTGCGTCCGAGCGTGATCTCCTTCATGATCTCCTCCGCTTGAGATCGAACTGTTGTTGTCAGGCTTGTCGTTGGTGGATCTCACGTCTGCCGCAGGTGGGGCAGGGTCGATGCGCGCCAGGCGACGACCGTGGCCAGGGCAGCTGCCAGACCGCCGGCCAGCATCGCTGCGCGGTCGCCGACGGCGCCCGCCGCTTCGCCACCGTTGATCACCTCGGCCACGGCGGGAAGCAGCGCCGCCCCGATCGCCGCACCCATCTGACGGCTGGTGTTGACCACCCCGCCGACCACGCCCTGGTCCTGGTCCGGCACCCCACCGCTGGCGATCACCATCGCCCCGAACGAAAGACCGGCGGTCCCGAAGCCGACGAGCATCACCGCCGCGAGCAGCGGGCTGTAGCTGCCGCTGGCCGGCAGGTACAGCAGCACCAGGAAGCCCACCGTGACCGCACCACTCGTCAGCACCAGCAACCACCGCATCCCGAGACGGGACGCCAGTCGCGCGCCGAACGCTCCAGCGGCGAACCCGACCACACCTTGTGGGGCTATGGCCAGGCCCGTCATCAGCGGCGAATCGTGCAGCACCTGCTGGAAGTAGATCGGCAGAACAAGCATCTCGCCGCCGTTCCACATGCCCAGCAGCAGGATGAGCACGCTCGCGGTGCGCAGACTGGGCAACCGCAGCAGGCTCGTGCGGACCAGTGGATCGGGATGGCGGCGCTCGACGAGTGTGAAGGCGACCGCCGCCGCCACCGTCAGCAACAGCGCGGCCACCACCGCCGGAGACGACCAGCCCATGACATCGCCCTGCGACACGGCGAACACGACCGCGGCCACCGCGGTCGTGACGAGCAACGCGCCGCCGGCGTCAAGGCGCGGGCGGCCGGGTCCGTGCGCACGGCGCGACTCGCGCAGCAGCTTCGGCGCGAGCAGCACGGCCGCCACGCCGACCGGCACGTTCACCAGGAACACGCTGCGCCAGCTGGTGAACTCCACCAGCACCCCGCCGAGGATCACGCCGGACACGAAACCGATTGACGCCGTTGCGCCGTACATGCCCAGGGCACGCGTCCGCGCCGGACCCTCGGCGAAGCCGGTCGTGATCAGGGACAGCGCGGCGGGAGCGACGAGCGCCGCCCCGATGCCCTGCGCGACCCGCGAGATCACCAGCAGCAGCGGATCCTGCGCCAGGCCGCCGGCCAGCGATGCGGCCGTGAAGACCACGAGCCCGGTGATGAACATGCGGCGGCGGCCGAACAGGTCGGCGGCGCGCCCGCCCAGGATCAGGAGCCCGCCGAAGGTGATCGCGTACCCGGTGACCACCCATTGCACCGCCGATGGCGAGAATCCGAGCTCGTACTGGATGGACGGCAGCGCCACGTTCACGATGCTGAAATCCAGAACGACCATGAACGACGCCACCAGAATGAGCACCAGTCCCAGCCCGTGATGCCCTGCCTGTGCCACCGTGGCGTGCGGTGCGGCTTCAGGCCCTTTGAGCGAGGCGGTCGGCGAAGCTTCGGTCATGGTCGATGCCCTTTCTCATCAAGGTGGGGACGGGGGCGCGCCGGACCGGCAGGCAGGACACCGCCCCACGGAGGTGACCTCGGCCCGGTCCGAGCGGAACCCCAGGAGGGTGCGGGACTGCGAGCCTGGTCGCGTACCGACCGAACAGTCGACATCGACCGTGACGCCACAGCGGCGGCACACCATGCGGTGGTGGTTGTCGTCGACGTGGGGCGGCTGCGGTGGCGATCGGTCGGCACCGTGCTGAACGAGGTCACGTCTTCGAGATTGGCCTTCGAGCGCTTGTTCGGCTTCGACGCCAGCGCCAATGTGGCCCTCCCGTCGGCTGCAATCTCGAGGTACCCGCTAGCTGCAACCGACGTGATCCCGGCCTTCGCCGACTCCCGCGTCGTCAGCAGTGACGCGCCGTGCCGATTTCGCCGTGTCGACCAGCACGGCGGCCGTCAGCCTGCCGGTGTCAGCCTCAGCTGAAGCACGTGGAAACCGACCGAGGCGATGCGGGATCGGGTCGTCGCAGCCGCGATGGTCGTGTTGGCCGTGATCACGGCATCACCGCGACGCTGACGTGCTGCGCACCCGGCAACTCGGGCAACCGGATCGAGGCCTTTGCAGGTAGCAGGTACGCGCGGATTCCAGCGGACCGGGAGCGCAGATGGGCGTTGGCCGTGACGACATGTGCCCGCCCGAGGGGAATCGTCGCAGTCATGGAAGTTTTCACCCCCAACACAGCCAACAAAGCGACGAAGGAATCCACGAAGGTCGCGGCCGCCCAAGGGACAGGTCGGAAGCTCGTGGTCGAGCTGATCGGGACTTTCTTCCTCGTCTTCACTGTCGGCGCCAGCGTGTACAGCGGCAGCCCGCTTGCCCCGTTGGCCATCGGCGCGTCCCTCATGGTCATGATCTACGCGGGTGGGCACATCTCCGGCGCCCATTACAACCCCGCCGTGACCATGGCGGTGCTGGCGCGCGGGCGGATCGCGCTCGGTGAGGCAGTCGGGTACTGGATCGCGCAGCTCGTGGCCGGCCTGCTCGCCGCAGTGATCGTCCGCGCGGTCGTCACCCCGGTGCAGGTCAAGACCCTGGCCCTGTCCGGTCACCTCCTGGTTGCCGCCTTCGTGGTGGAGCTGCTGTTCACCTTCGCCCTGACCTACGTCGTGCTCAACGTCGCCACCAGCAAGGACCACCCGAACAACTCCTTCTACGGTCTCGCGATCGGTTTCACCGTCGCGGCGGGCGCCGTCGCCGTCGGCGGGATCTCCGGTGGCGCGTTCAACCCGGCTGTCGCCCTCGGCGGCGCCACCATGGGCTTGTTCGCCTGGTCGACGCTGTGGGTGTACCTGGTAGCGCAGCTCGCCGCCGGCGCTGTTGCCGGATACACCTTCCGCGCGCTCAATCCCGACGACAAGTGATCCTGCCCGACACACGGCAACTCAGCCGACCACGCGACTCCGTCGACCGCCCTGGCTTCCGGCCTCACGGCCGGAGCCCCCCGGACAACACGTCCTGCCGGCCGTTACCGGCTCGGTGAGCACCGACGGGAACTCGGCGTTGAAGGCGTCGAGATCGTCAGAACCACCCAGAGTCCATCCACCACGAACAGGTTTCATCCACCACGAAGAGGTACAGCGATGACCTATCCTCAACCCGATCCGACGACGACGGATGCCGGTATTCCGGTCGAGAGCGACGAGCACTCGCTCACCGTCGGCCCGGACGGCCCGATCCTGCTGCAGGACCACTACCTCATCGAGCAGATGGCGCAGTGGAACCGCGAGCGCACGCCTGAGCGCCAGCCGCACGCCAAGGGCAGCGGCGCCTTCGGCCGGTTCGAGGTGACCAACGACGTCAGCGCCTACACCAAGGCCGCGCTGTTCCAGCCGGGCACGACGACAGGCGTGGGGATCAGGTTCTCCACCGTGGCCGGGGAGCGCGGCAGCCCCGACACCTGGCGCGACCCCCGGGGCTTCGCGCTGAAGTTCTACACCACCGAGGGCAACTACGACTTGGTCGGGAACAACACCCCGGTCTTCTTCATCCGGGACCCGATGAAGTTCCAGCACTTCATCCGGTCGCAGAAGCGCCGCGCCGACAACAACCTGCGTGACAACGACATGCAGTGGGATTTCTGGACCCTGTCACCGGAGTCGGCGCACCAGGTGACCTACCTCATGGGCGACCGGGGCATCCCGCGGACCTGGCGGCACATGAACGGGTACGGCTCGCACACATTCATGTGGGTCAACGCGGCCGGTGAGAAGTTCTGGGTGAAGTACCACTTCATCAGCGAGCAGGGTGTCGAGTTCTTCACCCAGGCCGAGGCCGACGACCTGGCCGGCAAGGACGGGGACTACCACACCCGTGACCTGTACAAGGCGATCGAGCGCGGTGATTTCCCGAGCTGGACGCTGAAGATGCAGATCATGCCGTTCGAGGACGCCAAGACCTACCGGTTCAACCCGTTCGACCTGACCAAGGTGTGGCCGCACGGCGACTACCCGCTCATCGAGGTCGGCCGGCTGACACTGGACCGCAACCCGACCGACAACCACGCCGAGATCGAGCAGCTGGCCGTCGAGCCGAGGAACCTCGTGCCGGGCATCGGCGCGAGCCCGGACAAGATGCTGCTGGGCCGGCTGTTCTCCTACCCCGACGCCCACCGCGCCCGCATCGGCGTGAACTACAACCAGCTGCCGGTGAACGCACCCGTCTCGCCCGTGCACACCTACAGCAAGGACGGCGCGATGCGGTACGTGAAGGTGTCGGACCCGGTGTACGCGCCGAACTCCAAGGGTGGACCGCGCGCCGACACCGAGCACAACAAGCCGGTGGGCTGGCACACCGACGGTGACATGGTGCGCACCGCCTACACCAAGCGCCCGGAGGACGACGACTGGGGCCAGGCAGGCACCCTGGTCCGCGAGGTGTTCGACGACGCTCAGCGGGAGCGGCTGGTCAACAACATCGTGGGCCACCTGCTCAACGGCGTGACCGAGCCGGTTCTGCGGCGCGCCTTCGACTACTGGCACAACGTCGACGAGGACCTGGGCGACCAGGTCGAGAAGGGTGTCCGCGCCGGACAGGCCTGATAGACCGTCCTGGTTGCGGCAGATGAGGGCCCGGTACCGAGGGTGCCGGGCCCTCCTGCATCTGCCGCTGACGCGATGAGGCAGATGGTTGTCCCGCAAGGATCTTCGGTGTGTGGCGAACGCGCTGGCGGTGTCCGCGTCGACACGGCGGTCAGCTGGCCCGTTGCATCCGCGCTGTGCGCACTCGGTGTAGCAAGGTCTTGACAAGACGTCGTCGCACCCGGAGTATTTCACCACTTCTGTGGACTAATACGTATTAGTAATGAGGGATGGCGTGGTCGAAGGGATCGTGCCCTGGCGACCGGGGCGTGCGTGGGAAGCGTTCGACTCGACCGAGTTCGCCGGTGAGGTCGTTCTCGTCACGGGTGCGGCCGGGGGGATGGGCTTGGAGACTGCAAAGGCCTTCGCATCTCGCGGTGCCCATGTCGTCCTGTCCGATCGGGACACTGACGCGCTCGTAGCCGCTGCGGCCGAGGTGCCCGGCGGTGTGGCGATTCCGGTGGACGTGACCGACGAGCCCGGTGTGACTGCGGTCGTCGACCGGGTCGTGCGGGATGCGGGACGGCTCGACCACCTCGCCCACTGCGCAGCAGTGATCACCGCGCGGCACACCTTCGAAGCCGACGCAGCGCACTGGCGGCGGGTGCTGGACATCAACCTCGTCGGCTCTTTCCTCGTGGCTCAGCGAGTGCTGCACCACATGCGGCCCGCGGGCCGAGGATCGGTCGTGCTGGTCGCTTCGGACGCGGGATTCCGCGGCGGCGGCGGGCTGATCGCCGACGCCGCGTACGCGGCCAGCAAGGCCGGTGTGCTCTCACTTGTGAAGTCGCTGGCGAGGGAGTTCGCCGGCAGCGGGATCCGGGTGAACGCGCTGGTGCCCGGTCCCAGCGATACCCCGATGCACGCCGGCGTGTCCGCGGAACTCAAAGACCGCATTGCGGCGAACATCCCACTCGGGCGGATGGGGCGCAGCGACGACATGGCCGCCGCGATCCTCTACCTCTGCTCGCGAGCGGCGTCGTTCGTGCACGGTGCGGCACTGGACGTGGACGGCGGGTTGATGTTCCGGTGAGCATGACGCGGAAGAGCCGGAGCGGGGGGCGTCCCACGCAGTCGGACATCGCTCACATGGCGGGGGTGTCGCAAGCGACCGTGTCGTTGGTGCTCAACGGAAACCCGTCGGGCGTGTCGCTGTCCGCGCAGACCCAGCAGCGCGTGCTGGATGCGGCACGCGAACTCAGCTACGTCCCGGATCCTGCGGCACGCCGCTTGGTGGCGCGACACAACCGGTTGCTCGGCCTGCACACCTTCATGCCGACCTTCCCGGTCGATTTCCGAAACTCCTACTACCCGTTCCTCGTCGGGGTGGAAGAGGAAGCGGCCGAGCAGGGGTACGACCTGCTTCTGTTCACCGGAACCGGAACCGATCGGCCGCGAACCGGCGGGGAGCTCAATCGCCTTCGGCTGGCCGACGGATGCGTGTTGATCGGTCGCCACGCGCCCACCGATGAACTCGTTCGGCTGCTCGACGACGGTTTTCCCCTGGTCTACATCGGACGCAACGACACCGCAGGCAGCCGGTTGGCCTACGTCGGCGCGGACTACGTGCGCGCGTCGGCCGATGTCGTTGCGCACCTGGTGGGACTCGGGCACCGCAGGCTCCGCTACGTCCGGGAGCACGACGACGCCGTCGCGTCGGTCGACAGGGAGATCGGGTTCCGACTCGGTCTTGAGGAAACCGGCGCAGCCGGGGACGTCGTCCGCAGTGATGGTTCCGATCTCACCACGCAGCGACTGCGCAGTTGGCTGCACGACGGCGTGACGGCGGTGATCACCGAGGCGACCGACACGCAGGCGGCGACGAGGGCGGTGCACGCCTGCGTGGAAGCCATGGAGTTGTCCTGCCCGCTCGACCTCTCGCTGGCGATGTTGGGCGACGACGTTCACCCGGAGCCGGGCACGAGCCGCAAGGTCGTGACCGGGTTCGCGATTCCCCGCCGGGAGATGGGCCGCCGCGCCGCGCGGATGTTGGTGCACCTGCTCGCCGACCAACCGGTTCAGGTGCGGCAGGAACTGCTGCCGTGCCCGTTCGTGACAGGTGAGACCACAGGACCACCTCGATGAGACCTGCACACAACTCGACTTCGCAACACGTTCAGGAGGCATTCATGTCCGAGATCCGTACCGACGTCCTGGTCGTCGGTGGTGGACTCGGTGGCGTCGCCGCTGCCCTCGCGGCTTGCCGCGCCGGTCGTCGTGTGGTGGTGAGCGAGCCGACCGACTGGCTCGGCGGTCAGTTGACCAGTCAAGCCGTACCTCCGGACGAGAGCCCGTGGATCGAGCAGTTCGGCTGCACCGCTTCCTACCGGGAGTTGCGTGAGCGCATCCGCGCCTACTACCGGGCGAACTATCCGCTCACCGAGGCGGCACGCACAGAGCGATACCTCAACCCGGGTGCCGGACGGGTGAGCAAGCTGTGCCACGAACCGCGGGTCGCGCTCGCGGTGATCGAAGCGATGCTGGCACCACACCGCGCCGCCGGTCGGCTGACGGTCCTGCTCGAACACGACGCCGTGGCAGTGGACGTCGACGGTGATCGGGTCAGTGCGGTGCGGTTGCGGGACAACCGGCTGGGCACGTGCAGGACCGTGGTCGCCGACTACGTGCTGGATGCGACCGAGTGCGGCGACCTGCTGCCACTGGCGGGCGCCGAGCACGTGACCGGAGCGGAGAGCCGCGACCGCCACGGTGAGCCGCACGCGCCCGCCGTGGCGCGTCCGAACAACATGCAGGGGATCACGTTCTGCTTCGCCGTGGAACACCGTGCCGGTGAGGTCCACACCATCGATCGTCCGGACCGCTACGGGTTCTGGCGCGAGTACGAGCCGCCGTTCTGGCCCGGTCCACTTCTGGGGCTCAAGGCGCCGGACCCGCGCACACTGGAGGTTGAGGAGCGCTGGCTGGACCCCAACCCGTCCGGCGACCCGCGCGCCATCCACGCCGACCAGAGCAGGGTTCAGGGCGACAAGGACCTTTGGCTGTTCCGGCGGATCCTGGCGCGCAGCAACCACGTTCCGGGAGCGTTCGACTCCGACATCACGCTGGTCAACTGGCCCATGAACGACTACTGGCTCGGCAACATCATCGGCGTCGACGCCGAAACCGCCCAGCGCAATCTGCTGGACGCGAAGCAGCTCTCCCTGAGCTTGCTGTACTGGATGCAGACCGAGGCCCCGCGGCCGGACGGAGGCACCGGCTTTCCAGGCATGCGGCTGCGCCCCGACGTCGTCGGCACCGAAGACGGATTGGCGAAGGCGCCGTACGTTCGCGAGTCGCGGCGGATCGAGGCCGTGACCACGGTGGTCGAACAGGACGTGTCGCTGGCCGTCCGAGGCGACCGCGGCGCGACCCACTACCGCGACTCTGTCGGGATCGGCAGCTACCGGATCGACCTGCACCCCTCCACGGATGGGGACAACTACATCGACGTGGGCAGTCTGCCGTTCCAGATCCCGCTGGGCGCGTTGCTGCCGGTGCGGTTGCGCAACCTGCTCCCCGCCGCCAAGAACATCGGCACCACGCACATCACGAACGGTTGCTATCGGCTGCACCCGGTGGAGTGGAACGTCGGTGAAGTGGCCGGTCGGCTTGCCGCGCACTGCTTGGAGGAGGGGACCGAACCGCACCAGGTGCACGCCGACAGCAAGCGGCTGGACGCCTTCCAGGCGGAGCTCACCGCGGATGGCGTGGAGCTGGCGTGGCCCGACGTGCGAGGGTACTGAGCGATGCCCAGCAGTGTGTCCACTGTGGAGTACACCCGCGAGATCCCGGTCGCCGAACCCGTCGACGTGCTGGTGGTGGGCGGCGGTCCGGCCGGGATCGCCGCCGCCGTCGCGGCCGCCCGAGCCGGTGCGCGGACACTCCTCGTCGAACGGTTCGGCTACCTCGGCGGAAACCTGACCGCCGGCCTGGTGGGGCCCTGCATGACGGCCTTCTCGTTGGACGGCGAGGTGCAGCTCATTCGCGGGGTGTTCGACGAGCTGATCCGGAAGATGGTCGCGGGCGGACACGCCGTGCACCCGTCCGGGGTACCGGCGGGCAGCCCGTACTGCGGGTTCATCTCCTACGGGCACGACAAGGTCACCCCGTTCGAGCCGGAGGCGGTGAAAGCGGCCGCCGAGCAGATGTGCGCCGAGGCCGGGGCTGAGCTGTTGCTGCACACCTTCGTCGTGGACGTGTGCCGCGACGGCGACGCGGTCACCGGTGTCGTCTGCGCGAGCAAGAGCGGGCTGCACTTGCAACCGGCCCGTGTCGTGGTGGACTGCTCCGCGGACGGTGACGTGGCCGCCGCGGCAGGCGCACCTTTCGAGATCGGTCGTTCCGAGGACGGGCTCACCCAGCCCATGACGCTGTTCTTCCGCGTGCGCGGCGTGGACGACGACGTCGTCGAGCGGTTCGTGCGCGATCATCCCGAGGATTTCCGCCCGTTCTCCTCGATCGTCGCGCGAGCGGCCGCGGAGGGCCGTTTCCCGGCTCCGCGGCGCGGCATCGGGCTGTACAAGACGCTGCGCAGGGGCGTGTGGCGCATCAACACCACCCGCATCCTCGGCCGCGACGGCACCGACGCGCGGGATCTGACCGCAGCCGAGATCGAGGGGCGGCAGCAGGTTCACCGTCTGGTGGAATTCTTCCGCGAGGAGCTGCCGGGGTTCGCCGACTGCGAATTGCTCGACACCGCGGCCACCATCGGCGTGCGCGAGACCCGGCGGATTCTCGGCGAGCACGTGCTCTCACTCGCCGATCTGCAGACGGGACGGCATTTCGACGACGTGGTGGCGCTGGCCGGATATCCCGTGGACATCCACGATCCGATCGGGGCGGGTGGTGGTGTGGACGACAAGTACGGCACCGCCAACGCCTACGAGATCCCGTACCGGAGCCTGGTTCCGCGGGACGTGGAGCAACTGCTCGTCGCCGGCCGCTGCCTGTCGGCCACGCACGAGGCGCTCGCGGCGGTCCGCGTGATGCCACCCGCGTTCGCCACGGGTGAAGCAGCCGGCACGGCTGCCGCGCTCGCCGTGCGGCTCGGTGTGCCACCGCGCCAGGTTCCGGTCGATCAATTGCAGCACTCGCTGCTCGCACACGGCGCGTACCTGGGCCAGATCTACGAGAAGGGAGTCTGAATGTCGTCACGCATCAGGGTCGGCATCGATGTCGGAGGCACCTTCACCGACGCGGTCGCGCTCGACGCTGACTCTCTCCAGCTCGTGGGTCAGGTGAAGGTTCCCACCACGCACCACCACTCCGAGGGTGTCGCACGCGGCATCATCGAGGCGCTCACCGCGTTGCTGGAGCAGGTCGGGGCCCTGCCCCAGGACGTCGGCTTCCTGGCACACGGCACCACCCAGGCGACCAACGCGCTGCTGGAGGGTGACGTCGCCCGTGTCGGCGTGGTGGGCATCGGCTCGGGGTTCGACGGGTGGCGCACCCGTCATCTGGCTCGCGGCCACGACATCCCGCTCGCGCCCGGCAAGCACCTGCGCACGAACTACGCCCACGTCAACGGTCCCGTCACCACCGAGTCGGCAGGCGCGGCGGTGCGCGAGGTGCTCGCCGAGGGCGCCGAGGTCGTGGTGGCGGCGGAGGCGTTCAGCGTGGACGACCCCGCGGGAGAGGACGCCGTGGCCACGTGCGCGGCGGGGCTCGGTGTGCCGGCCTCGGCCACACACGAGATCACCAAGCTCTACGGGCTCAAGACGCGGACGAGAACTGCGGTGATCAACGCGAGCATCCTGCCGCGCATGTTGACCACCGCGGAACTGGTGGAGAAGAGCATCAAGGCCGCTGGCATCACCTCGCCGTTGATGGTGATGCGCTGCGACGGTGGGGTGATGGACCTCGACCAGATGCGACGGCGACCGCTGCTCACCGTCCTGTCCGGTCCTGCCGCCGGGGTTGCCGGAGCCTTGATGAGCGAGAAGGTCAGCGAAGGCGTATTTCTCGAGACCGGGGGGACCTCGACCGACATCAGTGTCATCCGTCGTGGCCAGGTCGCGGTCCAGCACGCGGAGATCGGCGGGTACCGGACGTTCTTGACCTCCTTGGACGTCCGCACCGTCGGCGTGGGCGGTGGCTCGATGATCCGGGTGCGCGACGGGCGGGTGGTCGACGTCGGACCGCGCAGCGCGCACATCGCCGGACTCCGTTACAGCGCCTATGCGGAGCCCGCGGAGCTGGAGGACGCACGGTTGATCGCGCTGCGACCGATGCCGGACGATCCCGACGACTACGTCGCCGTGGAATCGGCGGACGGCGCGCGGCTCGCTCTCACCGTCTCCTGCGCGGCGATCGTGCTCGGCATGGTGCCGGAGAACGACTACGCCCACGCCGATCCGGCCGCCGCGCGCGCGGCGTTCAGTCCTCTGGCCGAGGCGTTGGGCACGAACGTCGAGTCGGCGGCCGAGCAGGTTCTGACGGTGGCGACCCGGCGGGTGAAGGAGTTGGTGGAGTCGCTGGTGAAGGAGTACCGGCTGCGCCGTTCCGATCTGGTCCTCGTCGGGGGTGGTGGCGGTGCCGCGTCGGTGACGCCGTTCCTCGGCCGCGAGACCGGCCTGAGGCACCACATCGCCGAGCACAGCGAAGTGATCAGTCCGATCGGCGTGGCCCTGGCCATGATCCGGGAACAGGTCGAGCGGGTCGTGCCCAACCCCAGCCAGGCTGACGTGCTGAGCGTTCGGCGGGAAGCGGAGCAGGCGGTCGTCGCGCAGGGGGCACGGGCCGACAGCGTCGAAGTCGACGTCGTCGTGGATCCTCAGCGCAACACCGTGCGAGCCATCGCCACCGGCGCGACCGAGCTGCGCACCAAGGATGTCGGTGGCGGGCCGATCACCGAGCCGGAAGCGCGCAACCGAGCGGCGGAGAGCCTGTCCGTGGAGCCCGCGCAGCTCGAACTGCTCAGCGAGACCCGGCACCACCGCATCTACGGCCTGCGACCGAAACGCCGGTCGATGCTGGACCTCGTGCGCAAACCGTCGCTGCCTCTACGGGTGGTGGATACCGACGGGGTGGTCAGGTTCCAGTCACCCAACGGGCAGGTGCGCAACACGACGTGCGGTTCTGCCCGCGACGCGCTTTCCGGCGTGCTCGACGAATTCACCGAGTACGGCGACGGTGGTGCTCGGTTGCCCGCGCTGCACGTGCTGCTCGGGGCCCGGATCGTGAACCTCGCCGGGATGACCAAGACCGAGCAGGTCCTCGGCGTCGCCGACACGGAGTTCGCCGGTCGCGATCACGCCGAACCGGTCGCGCTGATCCTGGAGCCCAGGGCGTGAGCCGCGTGGTGGCCGTCGGTGAGACGGTGCGCCGCGCGTGCGGCGAGTTCGCGGGCCTCGATGACGTCGAGCTGGCCACGCGGTTCCTCGCCGGACAGCTGGTGCACGCGGGACGATCCCCGGACCAGTTGCGTGACTGGGCCGAGATCGCGCTGGAAGCGGGTCGCGCGGCCGCTCATAGCATGCCGGGGTCCACGGCCCCCGAGGTACTGGCCCGGCGGCAGGGTCTCGCGATCGTCGCGGGGGAGGGCGGTCTGCGACCGGGGTGGGTCGTCGTCGCGGAGTATGCCGAACGGCGACGCGAGATCCGAGTGCACGATGACGTCATCGAACTGGCCGACCAGCTGGTCGATCAGCTCGGTTGGTGCGACTGGTACCCGCCGGGGGTGCTGCGGCGGGCCGCCATCGCGCACGAGCTGGGCCATCGCGCCCTGCACGGACGCGCTGCACGTGCCCTGCGCGCGCAGCTGGGACTTGTCGCTCTGCGCTGCGGCCGGCTCCGGATGTACGGACACGTCACCGGAGCACCTGAACTGTTCGCGCACGGGTTCGCCGAGCAGTTCTGCGGGCTCGGTCGATCACCACTGTTGCTGACCACCGCGCTGGCCAAGGCGGGCGGGGGTCTGACCGGGAAGGAGGGCGCGTGATGGGCATCGTCATGTTGCTCGTGATGGGCGTGTGCGTCGCGCTCATCCTGACCAAGAAACTGCCGACCGCGTTCGCGCTGGTGCTGCTCGCGGTCGTGATCGGCCTGCTCGCCGGAGCACCGCTGAGCGGAAGCAAGACCAGTATCGGTGACGGCATCCTGCAGACCGGCGCGGCCGCGCTGGCCTCGACGATCATCGCGATCATCCTCGGCTCCTGGCTCGGGGCGGTCATGGACGTCACCGGGATCGCCTCGACCGTCGTGCGAAAGACCGTCGAGTTGGGCGGGGACCGCCCGTACGGCGTGGCGGTCGGTGTGTTCCTCGTCTCGACGCTCACCGGCACCGTCACCGGCTCGGCGCCGGCCGCCATGCTGATCGGGCTCATCGCGGTTCCCGCCATGATCGGCATCGGCTTGCCGCCGGTGACCGCGGCAGGTGTGGTGGTCGTCGGGCTGTCGGCCGGCATCCCGTTCGAGCTGTTCTCCTGGCAGTTCCTGTCGCAGGCGGTGGGCGTTCCCGTCACCGTCGTCCGCGACTTCCAGCTCACACTCTTCCCGATCGTGTTCGTGCTGGGCCTGGTGTACGTGCTCGTCGAGTCACGTCGCCGCGGGACGGTTCACGCATGGGCGATGCGCACGACCGATGCAGGTGTGAAGGCGCCGGGGACGGCAGGATCTCCACGGCCGAAGACGCCGTGGTACGCGTTGTTGACCCCGCTGCTGCCGATCGTGCTGGCCCTGGTGTTCGACGTCGCGATCGTGCCCTCACTGCTGGTCGGGATCCTCTACGCACTCGTGACGACAACCTCGCCCGCCAAGCTCGGTTCGATGGCGCTGCGCACCGCCTACCGCGGATTCGAGGTGGCCGCACCGGCCGCACTGCTGTTCATCGCGATCGGAACCCTTCTCCAAGCGGTCAAGCTGCCCGCCGTGGTCACCGCGCTCGGACCTCTGGTCCGTGCGGTCACCCCGCACAACCCCGTGCTCTTCGTCGTTGTGCTCGGCGTACTCGCCCCCCTGTGCCTCTACCGGGGCCCGTTCAACATCTACGGGATGGGCGCCGGTGTCGCGGGCGTGCTGCTGGCCGGCCAGGTGTACCCCGCGCAGGCGGTACTGGGGATCATGGCTTCCTACAATCAGCTTCTGGGGGTGTCCGACCCCACCAGCACCCAGACCGTGTGGACCGCGGAGTACGCGGGCGTGCGACCGGAGAAGGTGATGCTGCGGACCCTGCCCTACACCTGGGTCATCGCGGCCGGCGGCCTGACGCTCACTGCGGCCCGGTTCCTGACCTGATGCTCGCGCCTGCCCGAATGCGTTCCCTCGAACGAAGGTTCTCCATGATTGCGTCCCGTTCTCGTCCGCTGACCGTCGTCGCTGCAGTGCTGGTCGTGATGAGCGCGCTGATCACCCCCGCGGTCGCGGACGAGTCGGTCCGGCCGGTCGGCGCCGCGGCTTCCGTGCGCTCGTGCACGGACCGCCAGATGGGTGACGAACCGGGGTGGACGCTGTCGGCGACCACGTTCGACCCGGCGTTCGTCAACCATCCGTTCGTCGGCAACGGTTACCTGTCTCAGCGTGTCCCGCCGGCCGGGATGGGATACGTCGGCACAGGAGAGCCGACCGGCTTCCCGTTGAAGACCCCGCGTTACGACGGAGCGTTCGTCGCGGGCCTGTACGGCGCGCAAGATGATCTGGCCGGCGGACGGCACGTGGACGCCGCGATCCCCACGTGGTCGACACTGACCGTGGGCGTCGGGTCCGAGGTGTTCACGCCGAGTTCTCCCACGTCGGAGATCTCGAACTACCGGCAGACCCTGTTCCTGCACTGCGGGCTGCTGCGCACCTCGCTCACCTGGACCACCGCCGATGGCCGGGCCACCGACCTGGAGTACGACGTCCTCGCCGATCGTGCCGACGCCCACGTGGGAACCGTGCGGCTGCGCATGACACCTCACTGGAGCGGTCGGGCAAACGCGACCGACGTGCTCGACGGTGCGGGAGCCCGGCGGCTCGCGCCACGCGCCACGCAGCAGCAGGCGGTGAAGGACACGATCGTCGTGCCCTTCACCGCGCAGAAGACCGGTATCACCGGCGCTGTGGTCTCGACACTTCGAGTCGACGGCGAGGGCCGGCTGACCGCACAGGACAAGACCCAGCGCGGCGACGGGCTCACTGCGAGCCAGTCAGTCTCCCTCGACGTCCACAGTGGACACCAGTACCAATTCACGAAGTTCGTCGGTGTCGACACCTCGCTGACCTCGCAGACCCCGGACGCCTCCGCCGGCGACGCGTCGCAGCGAGCCTCGCGGCGGGGCTGGGGCGCCGTGCTCGCCGAGCATGCCGCGGCGTGGCGTGAGCTGTGGCGAAGCGACATCAGCATTCCCGGCAACGCCGACCTCCAGTCGTCGATGCGCCAGGGCAGGTACGGGTTGCTCTCCAGCATCCGATCCGGCCAGGACAACAGCATCGCGCCCGCCGGACTGAGCAGTGACAACTACGCCGGGCTGGTGTTCTGGGACGCCGAGACATGGATGTACCCCAGCCTGCTGCTGCAGAACCCGGAGCTGGCCAAGTCGGTCATCGCCTACCGGGAGAAGACGCTCCCGGCGGCGCGGGAGAACGCGCGGCAGGTCGGTCAGCAGGGCCTGTTCTTCCCGTGGACCAGTGCGGACACAGGCGCCTTGCAGTCCGACTGCCACAGCTGGAAGCCGGTGAACGCTCCGCACTGCCACACCCAGAACCACCTGCAGAGCGACATCGCCCTCGCGGTCTGGCAGTACTACCAGGCCACCGGTGACCTCGGCTGGCTGAGGGAACACGGATGGCCGCTGTTGGAGGGCATCGCGCAGTACTGGTCGGGCAGAGTCGCGCGCAACGACGACGGCAGCTACTCGATCCACAACGTGTCCGGTCCGGACGAGTACAGCAACGGCGTCACCGACGGCGTGTACACGAACGCCGGTGCTGCGACGACGTTGCGCAACGCCACGCAGGCAGCCCGTCTGCTCGGCACGGACGCTCCCGCACAGTGGACGACGATCGCGGACCACCTGAGGATCCCGTTCGACCAGAAGCAGCAGGTGTTCCAGCAGTACGACGGCTACGCAGGCAGCGTCGTCAAGCAAGCCGACAGCGTGCTGCTGCAGTACCCGCTCGAGTGGCCGATGTCGCCGCAAGCGGCGAGCAACACGCTGGACTTCTACACGTCTCGGACCGACCCGGACGGCCCGGCGATGACCGACGCGGTGCACGCCATCGACGCAGCGGCGACCGGCCAACCAGGCTGTGCCACCAACACCTACCTCGAGCGTTCGGTCAAGCCGTTCGTGCGCGGGCCGTTCCAACAGTTCTCCGAAGCACGAGGTACCCATGCCGGCAACGACGGCGGGGCTCCCGCGTACAACTTCCTCACCGGGGTCGGTGGCTTGACGCAGGAGTTCACCAATGGACTCACCGGGCTGCGCCTGCGCACCGACCGGGTGCACGTGGACCCGATGCTGCCGCCGCAGCTCGCCCCCGGCGTCACGGTCACCGGGTTGCACTGGCAGGGCAGGGTTTTCGACATCACCGTCGGAGCGCAGAACACGATCCTCAACCTGCGGCAGGGGCCGTCGATGCGGGCGGAAGCACCGGACGGCGAGCACGTGGTGAGCGCGGGATTGCCATTGGTGCTCAAGACCCGCAGGCCGGACCTGGAGCCCACGGACAACCTCGCTCGTTGCCGGACGGCCACGGCCAGCTCGGAGGAGCCGGGGATGTACGCGGACGCGGCCGTGGACGGCAACGCAGTCACCGGCTGGTCACCCGTGAGCCCCGATTCGGCGCTGACCGTGGATCTGGGCAACGCGAAGTCGGTCGGCGTCGTGAGCACCCGGTGGAGCACCCTCAAGCCTGCGAACTACCGGGTGGAGACCTCACTGGACGGCCGGCACTTCAGCCCGGCGCCTGCAGCCGATCCCACCGGCAGGCTGGGCCGTGCCGTACGCGCGCGCTACGTCCGGCTCGACGTCACGGAGCCCGCCGGTGATCAGCGAGTGCACCTGCAGGAACTCACCGTCCGAGGCTGACGGTCGTGGGCTGCCCCACCCGAGCTGAAGCAAGCTGGAGTGGGGCAGCCGATGACGCCTGCGTTCCGCAGAGGATCGGCGGGTGGCTACGGCGCCTCAGGTGGCTTGGCCTCGAAGTACACCTCCGCCGGCGGCAGGTCCAGCGAACGGATGGCCAACCACTTCGTGCCCGTCCGCACTGCGCGCGCCCGGCACGCCACGACCAGGTCAGCCTCCTGCTGCGGGGTGCGCATCCACCATTCGGGTTCGAGCGGGCCGGTGACCAGGTCGAATGCGAGCAGCATCGGGTCGCCGGCCAGCATGGCGGCCCGCGCGGTGAGCTCGAGCAACGAAGCGGGCAACGCCACCTCGAACCCCACACCCGGAACCTCGGCGGACTCCACCCCGACAACGACCCCGTCGTAGTCCTCGCGCACACTCTCGTCGAACGAGACCCGAACGCGCTGCCCGCCGACCACGTCGAACGCCTCGCGGGCGTCAGGTGTGTCGGCGACCCAGACCTCGACCGTGGGCAGGAACAGCTCAGTGAGGTTGCCAACTTCGTGCTCGACGTCCGCTGGCCACTCGGCGGCGGACCGCCAATCCTCGTGACCTCGGCGGTAGGTCGGCCACGCGCCGCGCACCACGAGCCTCGGCAGGCCCGCCTCATCAGGCAGGCCCGCACCGGCGGGCAGGTCGGGCGGGCTCGGACTCACGCTTTGATCCTCCGCCAGGCGGCGGGCCGCCGCCACAAGTCCGGCCGACGCCGTGTTCCAGAACGGTTCAGCGGTAGAGCACTCCTCGGTGGTGAAGAACTGGAGCTTTCGCAAACGCCACCAGCGCGCTGCGTTCGAACTCGATACTGGCCGTCATGTCCCACGATCGTCGTCTGAGCGACGTCACGTTCTCCAGCGGTGACGTGACGCTGGCGGCACGTTCGCGCATCCCGACGGGCCCGGGCCCCACCCGGCCGTCGTGATGGTCGGCGGCTCCGGCCCGTCGAATCGCGGCGTCGGCGAATCGTCCGGATCGTGGCTCGCTTCGACCATGGACGACCTGGCCGCCGATGCCGTCGCGGCCCTCGACTTCCTGCGTGATCAACCAGAGGTGCGGGCCGAGGCCGTGGGCCTGTTCGGGCACAGCGAGGGTGGCTGGGTGGTCTTGCGAGCCACGCCCGGCCGCGACGACGTGTCCTACGTGGTGACCAACGGCGGCCCCGGCGTGACGTCGGGTTCATCGAGGTCGCCCCGCTGCTCGACGGCGAACACGGGCCCCGGCTTCACGCGGAGTACTGGACCGGCCTGGACGAGTCCGCGTGGGAGTTCCTCAAGCGCAAGCAGGACCACGATCCGATCCCGGACGTGCTCCGCCTGCGCTGCCAGCACCTGGCCCTGTTCGGGACAGCCGACCAGCTGGTGCCCGTGACCGACAGCGTCGCGCTGTTCACCGAGGCTGCGTGCCGACCGGGTCGGCCCGACCGGTGCAGCCTGACCGTGGGGGTCTTTCCCGGCGCCGACCACCGGGTCCGCATGGCCGGCAGCATCTGCTTCGCGTCCGGCTACCTCACCACTCTGACCCAATGGATTGGAGCGCGGTCCACCACCGATCGTCCGGATTGACGCACCGCCGTTCGCCCTGCACTCTCCCGTGAACGGCGACGAACAGAGGCGAGTCGACTCCCGGATGATCTGTCATCACTTCTACCTCTGGGACACCGACTTCGGGCCGGTGCCGCGATGGCCAGGAGTTCGAGGAGTCGGCAGATGTGGCGTCGAACTGTGCTCCGCCACGACGGCGCTGGCGTTGTCCCGGCCGCCCAGTCGGAGGGCCGTGTCCACCAGGCAGGCGGCCAATGGTGTGGCGATCGCGGCACGTGGCTGAACCAGGACGGAGTGGATCACGCTCTCGGCGAGCACGCGATGGACGCCGTCACTGCTGAGCACCAGTCCGGAGTGGACAGTGTTCACCTCTGTCCAGCGGATGTCCTCGGGAAGTGTGGTTCGCACGGTGTTGGTGATCACGTGCTCCATCCGCGGTGTCGCCTGCTGGTGGCGGACGCGGAAGTGCTCGGCCATCGTCTGGTCCGCGCTGACTTGCTCCAACGTGTCCGCGTCCCAGCGGTAGGCGCGGCAATTTCCCACCCACGCCAACCGGTGGCAACCGGGAAACGGCATCGCCACGACGAGTACGCAATCACCACCTGCCGGGTACCGGGTGCGCAGCACCCGCTGGGCGGCGAGCACCGCTTCGACCGGTCCTGCCTCGCACGAGGTCCGCGCCGACGCGTCCACGGCCGCCCTGGCCACCTGCGCGGCCAAGGCCTGATCACCGATCCCGTCGGCGAGGGCGACCACCACCCCGTGGCTGTCGGGATCCACGCGGCTGGCCACCGCGTCCGCGTTCACCCGCCGCGCACCCCTGCGTGTCGCGGCTGACCAGATGAGTTCGGAGACCAGCTCTCGAGGTGGCCTCGTTTCGTTCCGGCTCGACGAGGTGTGAGGCGCGGTGCTCAGCGGTTCGATCATGATTCACTTCCTGGATGAGGTGACGCGGTCTCACCGCGTCCTGTTCTCCAGCGTTTCCCCGTTCGCTGAGGGTGTGCTGAGCGCGAGATGAAGGGTTCATGTGATCTGCGACCACAACTGTCCGACTGACGGCCACCTTCGATCTGTTGGTTCGATCATCGGTGTCGACGTG
>DASYMV010000062.1:0-5651 GCA_036008865.1 Pseudonocardiaceae bacterium
CCGATCACCCGCGAGGCACCCAGCACGCGGGCGATCTGCACGGCGAGATGCCCGACGCCACCCGCGGCGGCGTGCACGAGCACCGTGTCGCCCTCACCGACGCCGACGCGGCGCAGTGCCTGCAGTGCGGTGAGACCGGTCAACGACAGTCCACCGGCCTCTTCGAAACTGATCGAGGCGGGCTTGTGCGCGAGTCCGCGCCGGGTCGCCGCGATCCGCTCGGCGTACGTGCCGTACTGCACGTGGTCCTTGCGCTGGTAGCCGAAGACCTCGTCACCCACCTCGAAGCCTTCGACCGCGGGCCCCACCGCCTCCACGACACCGGCGACGTCCCAGCCGGGGATCAGCGGGAAGTGATGCGGGTACGCGTCGCGCAGGTGACCCGCGCGGATCATGTGATCGATTGGGTTGACCCCGGCCGCGCGGACCCGCACCAGGATTTGGTCGGGACCGATCGACGGGTCCGGAAGCTGCCGCAGGGCGAGGACGTCCGCGTCGCCGAACTCGTTCTGCGCAACGGCCCTCATGCCAGGTCGCCGACTGTCAGCACCACTTTGCCCCGGACGTGGCCGCCCTCGAGCAGGCGGTGCGCGTCGACTGCCTGCTCCAACGGGAAGGTCTTCTGCACCTCGACGTGCAACTCGCCGTCGTCCACCAGGTCGGCCAGCCATCCGAGTTGTTCGGCATCCGGTCGCACGAACACGTGCTGTCCGCCGAAGTCGATCGCCCGCCGACCGTCCACGACGGACACGATGCGACCCGGCTCGTGCACCAAACGCAGGGAGTAGTCCAGCGCCGGGCCGCCGACGAAGTCGACGACGGCGTCGACGTGGCTGTCATCGCCGAGGACCTCGGCCACGGAATCAACCAGCGCGTCGCCGTAACGGACCGGTTCCGCGCCGAGCGAGCGCAGGAAGTCGTGATTGCGCTCGGACGCAGTTCCGATCACCCGCGAGGCACCCAGCACGCGGGCGATCTGCACGGCGAGATGCCCGACGCCACCCGCGGCGGCGTGCACGAGCACCGTGTCGCCCTCACCGACCTTCGCAGCACGAAGTGCCTGCAGCGCGGTCAAACCGGCCAGCGGAAGACCGGCCGCCGTGGCGAAGTCCACAGTGGACGGCTTGCGGGCCAGCGTGCGCACCGGCGCGGACACCAGTTCCGCGTACGTGCCGTGCTGCACGTGGTCCTTCCGCACGTAGCCGATCACCTCGTCGCCCGGCTTCCACTCCGGCACGGCCGTGCCGGTCTCCCGGACGATGCCGGAGACGTCCCAGCCGGGCACCAGCGGAGTGTGGTGCGGAAAGGCGCCCTGCAGATAACCGGCTCGGATCTTGGAGTCCACCGGGTTGACGGCCGCTGCCCGGACCTCGACCAGCACGTGGTCTGGTCCTACCAGGGGACCGGGGAGATCTTGCAAAGAGAGGACTTCTGGGTCGCCGAACTCGGTCAGCGCAATCGCTTTCACACCAAGACCAACTTTCGCTCTCCTGGGTTGTTCCGATCAGGACTCGTAGAAGACGCGCTCGATGACGGCTCGGGCTCGTCTTGCGGTTCGCCGGTAGTCGTCGAGGAACTCGCCGGGATCCGCGTCGAGCGGGTGTCCCATGATCGTGGCGACGGCGGCGAGTTCCCGTCCGGATGTCGGCAACTGGTCGGTCGGCTTGCCGCGCACCAGCATCGCGGCGTTGCGCGCCTTGGTGGCCATGATCCACCCGTTCTTGAGCGCAGTGGCGTCATCGGGATCGAGCAGGCCGGCCGCGGTCATCTCCTGCATTGCCAGAACCGTAGAGGGCGTTCGAAGGCCCGGCACTTCGTGCGCGTGCTGCAACTGGATGAGCTGAATGGTCCACTCGATGTCAGCGAGGCCTCCGCGGCCGAGCTTCGTGTGCGTGGAGGGATCGGCACCTCGAGGCAACCGCTCAGCGTCGACACGTGCCTTGATCCGCCTGATCTCGCGCACGGACGCCGCATCGAGGCCGCCCTCCGGGTACCGGATGGGGTCGATCATCTCGATGAACCGCTCGCCGAGCCCGGCGTCACCGGCGACGAACCTGGCGCGCAGCAACGCCTGCGCCTCCCACACGTGCGCCCAATTCGCGTAGTAGGAGCGGTAGGACTCCAGCGTGCGCACCAGCGAACCCTGCCTGCCCTCCGGTCGCAGATCGGCGTCCACCTGCAGCGCCGGGTCCTGGCTCGGTGCTCCCAGCACCCTCCGCACGGTCTCGACGACGGAACTGGCATACCGCACGGCGTCGGAGTCGCTGACGCCCGGCTCCGGCTCGCACACGAACATCACGTCGGCGTCGGAGCCGTACCCGAGCTCGCGCCCGCCGAGACGCCCCATGCCGATCACCGCAATGCGGGCTCGGGGTTCGCCGTCCGCACGCACGGCGGCGTCCAACGCCGCTTCGAGCACGGCGACCCACACCTCGGAGAGCGAGATGCACACCGTGCGCAGCGGAATCAGCCCGAGCAGGTCCGCGCTGGCGACCCTCAGGAGCTCGTGCCTGCGCATCGACCGTGCGGAACTCGCCGCCTGTTCCACGTCGCTCTGTCTGCCCACCGCGCTGCGCAGTGGGTTGCCGAGGGTCATCGGGTCACGCCCGATCAACGCCTCGGTGTCGGCCAGCAGGCGCAGCACTTCCGGTGCGCGCACCAGCAGGTCCGGCACGAGTTTCGACGAGCCGAGCAGCGTGGCCAGTCGCTCGACGACCGCACCTTCGTCCCGCAGCAAGCGCAGGTACCACGGAGTCTCCGCGAGGGCCTCGGAGACGCGGCGGTAGGAGAGCAGTCCACCGTCGGGGTCCGGGGTCTCGGCGAGCAGGTCGAGCAGGACGGGCAGCAGCGCGCCCTGGATGCGAGCGCGGCGCGACACACCGCGGGTGAGCGCCTGGATGTGGCGCAGTGCACCGTCCGGCGCCGCGTAACCGAGCGCGGCCAGCCGGGCCACGGCCTCCGCGGTCGTCAGCCGGAGCGCCTCGGTCGGCACGTTCGCCACGGCTTGCAGCAGTGGCCGGTAGAAGAGCTTCTCGTGCAGCCTGCGCACCTGGTTGACGTGCCTGCGGAACTCGGCGAGCAACACCTGCCCCTCGGAGAGCCTGCCCTCGGCGGCGAGCCCCGACGACCGCGCCAGCCAGCGCAGTGCGTCGGAGTCGTCATCAGCGGGGAACAGGTGGGTGCGCAGCATCTTCTGCAGCTGCAGCCGGTGCTCCAACGTCCGCAGGAAGCGGTAGGACCGCCCGAAGTCAGCGGCGTCAGTGCGGCCGACGTAGCCACCTCGACCCAGTGCGGCGAGCGCGGCCGTGGTGGCGGGGATGCGCAGCGCTTCGTCACTGCGACCGTGCACCAGTTGCAGGAGTTGAACCGCGAACTCCACGTCCCGCAGCCCGCCTCGGCCGAGCTTGAGTTCGCGCTCGGCGATATCGCTCGGCACGTGGTCCTCGACCCTGCGGCGCATCGACTGCACGTCCGGCACGAAGTTCTCGCGGTCGGCGGCGGTCCAGATCATCGGCCGCACCACGTCCAGGTAGCGCTGGCCGAGATCGGCGTCACCCGCGACCGGCCGTGCCTTGAGCAATGCCTGGAACTCCCAGGTGCGCGCCCACCGCCGGTAGTACGACTCGTGCCCCTCCAGCGTGCGGACCAGCGCGCCCGACTTGCCCTCGGGGCGCAAGGCCGCGTCGACCTCGAAGCACGCCTGGCCCGCGATCTGCATCATCGTGCTCGCGAGTCGCGTGGCCACGGCCAGATCGCCCTCGCCGACGAACACCACGTCGACGTCGCTCACGTAGTTCAGCTCGCGGGCGCCGCACTTGCCCATCGCGATCACCGCGAGTTGCGCCTCGTCGGACCTGGGGACCTGCGCCTGAGCGACGGCCAGAGCCGCGCGCAGCGCAGCGACCGCGAGATCGGACAACTGGCCCGCGACCTCGTCGTAAGGCACGAACGGCAGATCGGGGTCGACCACGTGCGCAAGATCGTCCGCCGCGATCAGGGAGACCAGGGTCCGGTACTCCTGACGCAACCTCCGTACCGCGTCCTGACCGGTCAACCCGTCCACGGCACCGACGAGGGTCGGCGCGAACTCCTCGATGTCGACGGACCTGGTGGCGACGAACCGGGTCCACCGTTCCGGGTTCGCGACCAGGAAGTCGGCCAGCGCTGTGGACGAGCCGAGCACCGCGAAGATCCGTCCGCGCAACACCGGGTCGGCCTGCAACGCGTCGGCGAGGCCGGTCCACCGGTCGCCCAGCACCTCGCTCAGTCGCTCGACGCCGCGCAACGCCAGATCGGGATCAGGACTGTGCGACAGCGCGACGAGCACCTGCTCGTTACCGGGTGTCGGCCAGCGATCCGCCCACCAGCCGACGGCGCGCAGCTGGTCCTCGCTACGTGCTTCGGTGAGGCCGAACCGGGCGGGTGATGCGGCGCTGCGAACTGGATCGCTCATCAGCGCCAACCGTAGCCCGGCCGGGCACTCGGGGATTGATCAGGAGGTCACCGTCAGGCTGCGACGATGAGGTAGATGCCGAAGACGACGACGGCGGCGCACGCGGCGAAACACACCGACGCGATGGCGACGCCAACGGTGCCCGACCCGCCGTGCGTCCGCGCGGCCTCACGGAACGACAGGCCCCGGATGCCCAGGGAGAACAGGACCACCAGTCCCAGCACGACCACGAGACTCACCCCGAAGACCTCGCCGAGAGCTGCCCAATCGATCTTCACGCGGCCACGTCCAGCTCGTGCGGCTCGGCCTGTGCGGCGATCTCGTCCACCACGTGCTCGGGACGGACCGGCTCGCGCCGGGAGAGCAACCAGATGCAGACGGACACGGCGACTCCGGCAACCGCGACGACCACGATGCCGACGGTGCCCAGGGACGCGACCTTGCCCGCCAGTGCGCCCACGACGCCGGCGGCCGGAAGGGTGAACACCCACGCGAGCGCCATCCGGCCGGCCACGCTCCAGCGCACGCCGTTCACCTCGCGGCCCAGGCCCGATCCGATGATGCCCCCGGATGCCACGTGCGTGGTCGACAACGCGAAGCCCAGGTGCGAGGACGCCATGATCACGGACGCGGCGCTGGTCTGAGCCGCGAAGCCCTGCGGGGCCTCGATCGTGGTGAGGCCCTTGCCCAACGTGTGGGTGATGCGCCAGCCGCCCAGGTAGGTGCCCAGCGCGATGGCGACGCCGGCGCTGACGATCACCCACACGGGCGGACCCGACCCCGGTGCGAGCGAACCGGCGGTGATGAGCGTCAGGGTGATGATGCCCATCGTCTTCTGCGCGTCGTTCGTGCCGTGTGCGAGCGAGACCAGAGCGGCCGAGGCGATCTGGCCGACCTTGAAGCCCTTGGCGGCCACGCGGGAGTCAGCGCCGCGGGTCAGCCGGTAGGTCAGGAAGGTGGCGATCATCGCGATGATCCCGGCCACCAGCGGCGCCGCGACCGCGGGGACCACGACCTTGTCCACGACCTTGGTGAAATGCACGGCGCTTGCTCCCGACGCGACCCACGTGGCACCGATCAGGCCGCCGAACAGGGCGTGCGAGGAGCTGGACGGAAGACCGACGTACCAGGTGACGAGGTTCCACATGATGGCCCCGACCAGGCCGCCGAACACGATGGCGGGCGTGATCTTGGCGTC
>DASYMV010000063.1:0-3334 GCA_036008865.1 Pseudonocardiaceae bacterium
CCGCATGGCCCGCAACATCGTGCCGTCACCGACGAGACTGACCAGCAGGTCGACGCGCGGACCCAACTCAGAGGCGTCCACGGCGACGACGGAGCCGTTGGTCCGGTCGCTCTCGCCCCGCAGGCCGAGGACGGTGATGTCCCGCTCGCGGGCCCAGTCCACCACCGTGTCGAGAGCCGGTGCGCAGTTGCGCCGGGGATGCAGGACGAATCCGATCGAACCGATCAAACCCATCGCCCGCTCCCTCCGGCTTCCCCGTACCAGCTTGCACCGCACTCGGCGCTGCACGCTGAAGGACCCGGTGCGGGGCGCACCGTACGATCGTGACGCGAGAGGTCCGGAGGCGTCGAAGTGCACATCTTGATCGTCGACGACGAGACCGCGGTCTGCGAGTCGCTGTCGCGCACCCTGCGTTTCGAGGGCTACGAGGTCTCGATCGCCCACAACGGCGCGCGTGCGCTGGAGCTGATCCGGTCGGAGAAGCCCGACGGCGTGATCCTCGACGTGAAGATGCCCGTTCTGAGCGGCCTCGACACCTGCCGGGTCCTGCGGGCGGACGGCAACTTCACGCCGGTGCTGATGCTCACCGCCCGCGACGACGTGGTCGACCGCGTCGCCGGGCTGGACGCGGGCGCGGACGACTACCTGGTGAAGCCGTTCGCACTGCAGGAACTGCTCGCACGGGTGCGCGCTCTGCTGCGCCGAACCACTTACCCGACGACCGAGGACGCGGCCACGTCCGTGTCGCCGAACGAGCTGCGGTTCGCGGACCTGGTGATGGACACCGGGACCAGGGAGGTGAACCGCGGCGACCGCGGCCTGCGGCTGACCAGGACCGAGTTCGCCATCCTGGAGACCTTTCTGCGCCACCCGCGGCTGGTGCTCACTCGCAGTGCGATGTTCCAGCAGGTCTGGGGACACGACTTCGGCACGGAGTCCAACGGACTCGACGTCTACGTCAGTTATCTGCGCCGCAAGCTCGAGTCGGACGGCGAGCCCCGGCTGCTGCACACCGTGCGCGGTGTCGGCTACGTGCTCCGCGAGGACCCGCTGTGAGCGGTGGGCTCGGTTGGCTGACCGACCGTCGGTGGAATCGGCTCTCGTTGCGGTCCCGCATGACGGTCCTCGCGGCGACCGCAGCCGCAGTCGCCGTGATCGGTGTGGCGATCGCGTCCTGGGTGCTCGTGCAAGCGAAGCTCTACCAGCAGTTCGACGCGCAACTGCGGTCCTACGCGCAGCTCGCCGCCAAGTCGGGCGCCGCGGCCGAGGCGCTGAACACGTTGCGTCCGGTGGACCGCCCTCCGGCCGAGGTGCCGTCGGAACGGGCACCCGAATTCGTCGTGCAGTTCGTCAGCGCTGACGGAACGGTCACCACGGCGGGCACCGACGGCCGGGCCGCGATCCCCGTGACGGAGCGGACGCGAGGTCTCGCCTCGAACCAGGTGGGTGCGCCGGAGAACTTGCAGATCGGTCACGACGCGTACCGCGTGTGGACGGTGGCCCGCGACGGCGGCCTCGTGCAGGTGGCACGGGACTCCGAGGCGATCGACAAGACGCTGCGCGAGCTGGGGCTGCTGCACGCCCTCGTGGGACTCGTCGGTGTCGTGGGGGCCGCAGCGCTGGGCCGGACGGTGGCGCGAGCCGGGTTGCGGCCGGTCGACGTGCTCACCGCCGGCGCTGAGCGGGTGGCGCACACCCAGGACCTGACGGCTGAGATCCCGGTGGACGGGCGGGGCGAGATCGCCAGGCTCGCCGAGGCCTTCAACGCGATGCTCGGCGCGCTCGCCACCTCCAGGGCAGCCCAGCGGCGGCTGGTCGAGGACGCGGGCCACGAGCTGCGCACCCCGTTGACCAGCCTGCGCAACAACATCGAACTGCTCATCCACGCCGACCAGCACACCAACTCCGTCAAGGTGCTGTCCGACGCCGATCGGGCGCGGCTGCTCAGCGATCTGGGCACCCAGACCGTCGAGCTGAGCACGCTGATCAGCGAACTGGTCGACCTCGCCAAGGAGGAGACCAGCCCCGAGCCGTTCGAGCCGTTGGATCTGGCCGACGTGGTGGTCTCCGCGGTCGACCGGGTGCGGGCCAGGGCGTCGCACGTGAGGTTCGAAACGTCGCTGGCCCCGGCTGAGGTCATCGGGCGACCCGTTTCCCTGGAGCGCGCGGTTCTGAACCTGCTCGACAACGCCGCCAAGTGGAGCCCGCAGGGCGGCACCGTCGAGGTCGCGGTCGGTGTGGAGGCAGACGCCGCGACGCCGACCGCGCGCATCACGGTGACCGACCAGGGCCCCGGCATCACCGAGACGGACCTCCCGCACGTGTTCGACCGCTTCTACCGGGCCGATTCGGCCAGAGCACTGCCCGGCTCGGGCCTCGGTCTCGCGATCGTCGCGCAGGTGGTCGCCATGCACGGCGGCTCCGTCCGGGCGGGCACCGCGCTCCTCGGCGGGGCGCTGCTGGAGATCAGCCTGCCGCTCGCCGCGGTCGGGAAGCTGCCGATTTCTCACCTGATTCGGCCTGGATCTTAATCGTGCTCTCACGGTCGGAAGCGACCGTTGAAACGTGCCGCCCATTCCACCCTCGGCGACGGTCACGCTCGCGCGTGCCTCGGTCGCACTGCTGACGGGTTCACTGCTCGTCTCGGCCTACATGACCGTCGCGCTCCGCTCGAGCGTCGACCCCGTGGCGAACGTGGTCAGCGACTACGTCTTCTACCGCCCCGGCGGATCCCTGTTCGTGCTCGCAGTGCTGCTGCTCGTGCTGAGCGGTGCCGCGCTCCTCGCGGGCATGACCGGTCTCGGGATTCCGCGGCCGCGCTCGGTGCTCGCGTTCTTCGGCCTCTGGCAGGCGGGGCTGCTGCTGTGCGCGGTGTTCCCGACCAACCGCACCGCTGGCAGCTCGACGCTGCCCGGTGAGATCCACCGGCTCGCCGGTGCGACCTTCCTGACGAGCCTGCCGATCGCGGGGTGGAAGCTCGCCACCGCTCTGCGCTCTGATCCGCACTGGGGTGTGGTGGCGGGCAGGATCAGGCGGTACGCAGGACTCGGCATGCTGACCGCCGCGGTGTTCGGCGTCTGCCAGCTCCGGCTGATCGCGCCGGGACTCCCCGGCACCTCGCTGCTTCCCAACTCTGCGATCCAGGGCCTGCTGGAGCGGTTCGCGCTCGGCGCTGAAGTGGCGCTGCTGCTCGCCTTGGCGGTCTCGGTCGCGCGAGCCGCGCGATGAACGCCGTGCTGTTCGCGGTCGCATGCGCCGCGCTCGCCGCCTGCTGCTTCGCCGCGGCGATCCACCTGCAGCACCGCTCGGTCCGCGAGACGTCCTCCAGCACCAC
>DASYMV010000064.1:0-8208 GCA_036008865.1 Pseudonocardiaceae bacterium
GACGACCCCGATCCGGACGAGGCCGCCGTGCGCCACGGCATCGAGGGCAATCTCTGCCGCTGCACCGGCTACCAGAACATCGTTCGCGCCGTTCAGGACGCAGCCCACCACATGCGTCCCGGCGCCGGCCCCGAAGTCGAGCGCCTCGCCGAGGAGACCGTGACCTCGCGCGAGCCGTCCCACGCAGGTGGTGGCGAATGACCTCCACCATCGAGCCGGAACTCGGGAAGGCCCGTCGCCGCAAGGAGGACGCGCGGCTGATCACGGGCAACACGAAGTGGACCGACAACATCCACCTGACCGGCATGCTGCACATGGCCGTGCTGCGCAGCCCCATGGCGCACGCGCGGATCACCGGCATCGACGTCACGCACGCCGCTGCCATGCCGGGCGTGCTGATGGTGCTCACCGGGGCCGACCTCGCCGAGGAGCAGGGGAGCCTCCCCTGCGCGTGGCCCATCACCGAGGACATGGTGGCGCCGCCCGCTCCGGCGATCGCGGTCGACTCCGTCAACTTCGCCGGTGAGGCCGTCGCGATCGTCATCGCCGACAGCGACTACGCGGCGCACGACGCGCTCGAGGCGATCGACGTCGAGTACGAGGAACTGCCCGTCGTGCTGGACATGGAGGAGGCGCTGAAGGAGGGCGCCGACCTGGTCCACCCCGACCTCGGCACGAACAAGAACGCGACGTGGATCTTCGACTCGGCTGAGGCCGGCACCGGCTCGGACGTCGAGCAGGCGATCTCCGAGGCCGAGGTGGTCGTCGAGCGGACGTTCCGCCAGCAACGACTGATCCCGGCGTTCATGGAGCCGCGGTCGGTCGTGGTCGATCCCAGCGCCGGCATGTTCACCATGTGGTCGGCCACTCAGGTCCCGCACATCCTGCGCTGGATGCTGGCTGCGGTGCTGGGCGAGCCCGAGCACAAGATCCGCGTGATCGCCCCGGACGTCGGCGGCGGATTCGGTGGCAAGCTGCAGGTCACGCCCGAGGAGGTGCTCTGCTTCCTCGTCGCGAGGCGGATGGGCAAGCCGGTCAAGTGGACCGAGACGCGCACCGAGTCGATGCTCTCGGGGCACCACGGCCGTGACCAGATTCAGAAGCTCACGCTGTCCGCCCGTCGTGACGGCACGGTGACCGGGCTCAAGGTCGAACTGCTCGCCGACATGGGCGCCTACCTGCGACTGGTGACGCCGGGGGTCCCGATCCTCGGTGCGTTCATGTTCAACGCGATCTACAAGTTCCCGTCCTACCGGTTCGTGTGCACCAACGTGTTCACGAACAAGGTCCCCACGGACGCCTACCGCGGCGCCGGGCGGCCGGAGGCCACGTTCGCGATCGAGCGCATGATGGACGAACTGGCCGTCGAGCTGGACCGGGACCCGATGGAGCTACGTCGGCAGAACTGGATCGCGCACGACGAGTTCCCGTTCACCACGGTCGCCGGGCTCACCTACGACACGGGCAACTACGAGGCCGCGACCGACAGGGCGATGGAACTGTTCGGCTACGACGCACTGCGGCGCGAGCAGGCCGAACGACGTGACCGCAAGGATCCCGTGCAGCTGGGGATCGGCATCTCCACGTTCACCGAGATGTGCGGTCTCGCGCCTTCCCGCGTGCTCGGCGCGTTGCGCTACGCCGCCGGCGGGTGGGAGCACGCGGCGCTGCGGATGCTGCCCACCGGCAAGGTGCAGCTGATCACCGGGACGTCGCCGCACGGCCAGGGCCACGTGACGGCGTGGAGCCAGATCGTCGCCGACCGGCTCGGCGTGGCCTTCGAGGACGTCGACGTGTTGCACAGCGACACGCAGATCTCGTTCAAGGGAATGGACAGCTACGGCTCCCGCTCCCTGGCCGTGGGCGGGACCGCGATCGTGATGGCGGCGGACAAGGTGCTCGCCAAGGCCCGCACGCTCGCCGCACACATGATGGAGGCCGGCGAGGAGGACGTGGAGTTCAACGCCGGTCAGTTCAGCGTTCGGGGCACCGGCACCAGCACCTCGCTGGGTGACGTGGTGCTCGCCGCGCACGTCGCTCACGACCTGCCGGACGGCATGGAGCCGGGAATGGACGCCGACGCGACGTTCGATCCGGAGAACTTCTCCTTCCCGCACGGCACGCACCTGTGCGCCACGGAGGTCGACACGGAGACCGGCGCGGTGAAGATCCGCTCTTACGTCTGCGTCGACGACGTGGGCAAGGTCGTCAACCCCCTCATCGTCGAGGGGCAGGTGCACGGTGGCCTGGCCCAGGGCATCGCCCAGGCGTTGTTCGAGGAGGCCGTGCACGACGAGAGCGGAACTCTGATGACTGCGACGCTGGCGGACTACCTGCTGCCGTCGGCCGTCGACCTGCCGAACTTCACCACCGACCGCACGGAGACGCCCGCGGACACGAACCCGTTGGGCGTCAAGGGCGTTGGTGAGGCCGGAACCATCGCCTCCACGCCCGCCGTGGTCAACGCGGTGATCGACGCGGTGAGGCACCTCGGCGTGCACGACATCGAGATGCCGTGCACCCCGATGCGGGTGTGGAAGGCGGTGCACAAGGGCCAGACCGAGGGCGTGCCCACCGGGCCCGGAGCAGGAGGCGGCCTCGGCTCCATCGACTCGCAAGGAGGTGCGCAGTGATCCCGTCCGCGTTCGACTACGTCGCACCGTCCACTGTGGAAGAAGCTGTCGAGGCGCTCGCCTCGGGCGGTGAGGACGTCAAGGTCATGGCGGGAGGGCAGAGCCTCATCCCGGTGCTGCGGCTGCGTCTCGCCGCGCCGTCGCTCGTGGTGGACCTGTCCAACCTCGAGGAGCTGAGCGGCGTCCACGACGACGGTGACTCGTTGCTCATCGGTGCGATGACCACGCACTACGAGGTCCAGCGCGACCACCTGATCCGGGAGCACGCGGCACTGATCGCCGAGGCGACCGAGACGGTGGCGGATCCGCAGGTGCGCCACCGCGGCACCTTCGGTGGTTCCATCGCGCACGCCGATCCGGCGGGCGATCTGCTCGCGCCCGTGCTCGCGCTGGACGCGACGATGATCATCCAGGGACCGAACGGGCGGCGTGAGGTACCGGCGGCGGAGTTCTTCGTCGACTACTTCACCACCGCGCTGGCCCCGGACGAGCTGTTGATCGAGGTGCGTGTGCCCAAGCGGACCGGGTGGGGCGCGCACTACGAGAAGTTCAACCGGGTCGCGCAGGCCTGGTCGATCGTGGCCGTCGCGGCCGCGGTCAACGTGTCCGGCGGCCAGATCGTCGAAGCACGGGTGGGCTTGACGAACATGGGGCCGACTCCTGTGCGTGCGCACGCGGTGGAGCAGGCCCTCGTCGGCCAACCGGCGACGGCTGAGGTCATCAACGCGGCGGCCGCTCACGCTGCTGAGGGCACCAGCCCCAGCAGTGACGGGAACGCCGACCAGGAGTACCGCGAGCACCTCGCTCGGGTCCTCACCGGTCGCGCGTTGAACGCGGCGGTCGTCGCCTGAGGAAGGAGATCGGCCCGTGCGTTTGGAACACCAGTTCACCGTGCCGGCACCGATTGATGTCGTCTGGCCCGCTCTGATGGAACCGGAAAGGGTGGCACCGTGCATGCCCGGCGCCACCCTCACCGGGGTCGACGGACAGACGTTCACCGGGAACGTGAAGGTGAAGCTCGGGCCGGTCACCTTGCTCTACAAGGGCTCCGGGGAGTTCGCGGAGACCGACGAGCAGGCTCACCGAACCGTGATCAAGGCCTCGGGCAAGGACACCCGCGGCAACGGCACCGCGTCGGCCACCGTGTCCGTCCAGCTCAGCGAGGCGGGCGAGAGCACGAACGTCGCGGTCGAGACGGACCTCAGCGTCACGGGCCGTCCTGCGCAGTTCGGCCGAGGTCTCATCTCCGAGGTGAGCGGCAGGATCATCGGAGAGTTCGCTTCCTGCCTGGGAACCCGGCTCGCGTCGGAGCAGGCCGGGAACGAGCAGGAAGAGGCCGTGGTCCAGGAGGGTGGCGCGACGGCGCAGGAGGACGTGCCGGCACAGGCTGCGCCGGAGAAGCCGCCGCAGCACTTGCGGGCGGTGCCCCCGCGGCCCGAGGCCGAGCCGATCGACCTGCTCGGCACCGCCGGTCTCCCGGTGCTCAAGAGGGTCGCCCCGCTGGCGTTGGCCTTGGCGGTGCTGCTGATCGTGGTGCGCTACTGGCGGAATCGCTGATGAAATCCGCACACCGGCGGCCGGCCGCATGGCTGGCCGCCGATGTGCTGCTTCTGGTGGGGTGCTCGCAGCAGGCGGCAGCGCCGCCGTCGGCATCACCTGCTGTTTCCAGCACGACCACCACGGCAAGCTCTTCCGCACCGCCGCGTTCCTTCACGTTGGCGGCCGGTGGCGACATCCTCATCCACCCCCCGTTGACCGAGCAGGCCGTCGCCGACGGCGGCGGTACGCGCAACTTCGGCCCGTTGTTCGACGGCGTCCAACCACACGCTCGACCGCGGCGAGGAAGGCATCGCCAACACGTTGGGTGCGATGGACGCGGCGGGTCTCGACCACACCGGTTCGGCCCGCTCACCGGAGGAGGCGGCCAAGCCACTGCTGCTCGACGTCCACGGCGTGAAGGTCGCCCAGCTCTCGTTCACCTACGGCTTCAACGGAATCCCGTTGCCGCATCCGTGGACGGCCAACCAACTCGACCCGCAGCGGGTGATCGACGCCGCGCGGAGGCCGTGCAGCGAACCGACCGGGAGGTGCTCAGTCCGGGTGCCGCAGACCAGGGCCTCACCCGTGCGCACCGCTGACGCGGGAGAGGCGGTCGAGCCAGCGCCGAGTGGTCTCCTCGTCGGCCGCGAAGTCCTCGAACCGGTCCGGCTTCGGCGCGACCGAGGGCACCGGTAGCCAGCCGTCGACCGGACGCAGCGACTCGGACGTCACGTCACCGGTCAGCAACGACAGCGTGCCGAGACCGCACGCGAAGTCCAGTTCCGGCAACGCCGCGGCGAGGGCGAGACCGGCCGCCATCCCGACAGAGGTCTCGACGGCGGACGAGATCACGCACGGCAGGCCGCACGCCTCGGCGACCTGCAGTGCGCGGCGCACTCCGCCGAGCGGCGCGACCTTCAGCACGGCGACGTCCGCCGCACCGGCCACCGCCACGCGCAGGGGGTCCTCCGCACGCCTGATCGACTCGTCCGCCGCGATCCGCACGTCGACGCGCCGCCGCACCGCGGCGAGCTCCTCGACGGTGCGGCACGGTTGTTCGACGTACTCCAGCCCACCGGCCGCGCGGTCGATCTCACGGATCGCCGAGACGGCCTCATCGACCTCCCACGCCATGTTGGCGTCGACGCGCACGGCGCCGGACGGGCCGAGCGCGTCCCGCACCGCCGCGACCCGTTCCAGGTCCGACGACAGGGACGCACCCGGATCGGCGACCTTCACCTTCGCGGTGGAGCAACCGGAGGAGGACACGATGTCGTGCGCGCGTTCCGGTGAGACCACGGGGACCGTGCAGTTGACCGGAATCCGGTCCCGTACCGGTTGCGGCCAACCGTCCGCAGTGGATTCCAGCGCGCACGCCAGCCACGGGACGCACTCGGTGTCGGAGTAGTCCAGGAACGGGCAGAACTCACCCCACCCGGTTGGACCCTCCAGCAGCACGCCCTCGCGCACGGTGATGCCGCGGAACCTGGTGCGCATCGGGATCGAGTACACGAACGTCACGGCGATCAGCCGATCTCGGGCAGCTTCGGACCCAGCAGATCGTCAGCGTCGACGATCTTGTACGCGTAACCCTGCTCGGCGAGGAACCGCTGACGGTGAGCCGCGTAGTCGGTGTCCAGCGTGTCGCGGGAGACCACGGAGTAGAAGTGCGCCTGACGGCCGTCGCCCTTGGGGCGCAACAACCTTCCGAGCCGTTGCGCTTCCTCCTGCCGCGACCCGAACGTTCCGGAGACCTGCACGGCGACCGACGCCTCCGGCAGGTCGATCGAGAAGTTCGCCACCTTGGACACGACGAGCGTGCGCAGGTCTCCCTTGCGGAACGCGTCGAACAACGCCTCCCGCTCCTTGTTCTTCGTCGAGCCCTGGATGACCGGCGCGTTCAGTGCCTCACCGAGTTCGTCGAGCTGGTCGAGGTAGGCCCCGATCACCAGCGCGGGCTCTTCGGGGTGCTGGTCGAGGATCGCCTTGACCACCGGCAACTTGGTGTTCGCCGTGGAGCACAGCTTGTACCGCTCCTCGGGCTCCGCGGTCGCGTAGATCATCCGCTCGTTGTCGGTCAGCGTCACCCGCACCTCGGTGCACTCGGCGGGGGCGATCCAGCCCTGGGACTCGATGTCGCGCCACGGCACGTCGAACCGCTTCGGTCCGATGAGGGAGAACACGTCACCTTCCTGGCCGTCCTCGCGCACGAGGGTCGCCGTCAGGCCGAGCCGCCGCCGCGACTGCAGATCCGCGGTCATCCGGAACACCGGCGCGGGCAGCAGGTGCACCTCGTCGTAGACGATCAGGCCCCAGTCGCGGGAGTCGAACAGCTCCAGGTGCTTGTACTCGCCCTTCGACTTGCGCGTGATCACCTGGTACGTGGCGATGGTGACCGGCCGGATCTCCTTGCGCTCACCGGAGTACTCACCGATCTCCTCCTCGGTCAGCGACGTGCGTGCGATCAGCTCGCGCTTCCACTGGCGCCCGGCGACCGTGTTGGTGACCAAGATCAGTGTCGTGGCCTGCGCCTCTGCCATCGCCGCCGCACCGACCAGCGTCTTGCCGGCGCCGCAAGGCAGCACGACGACGCCGGAGCCGCCCGCCCAGAACGCCTGCGCGGCATGCCGCTGGTAGTCGCGCAGCTGCCAGCCGTCCTCCTCCAGGGAGATGGGGTGTGCCTCACCGTCGACGTATCCGGCCTGGTCCTCCGCGGGCCAGCCCACCTTCAGCAGCATCTGCTTGAGGCGGCCGCGCTCGCTCGGGTGAACGATGACGGTGTCGTCGTCGATGCGGTCGCCGAGCATCGGCGCGATCTTCTTGTGGCGCAGGATCTCTTCCAGCACCGCGCGGTCCACTGAGGCCAGCACCAGCCCGTGCACCGGGTGGTTGGACAGCGTCAACCGGCCGAATCGTCCCATCGTGTCCACGACGTCGACCAGCAGCGGCTGCGGCACCGGGTAGCGGGAGTACCGGACGAGGGCGTCGACGACCTGCTCGGCGTCGTGGCCTGCGGCACGTGCGTTCCACAGCGCTAGCGGGGTCACGCGATAGGTGTGCACGTGCTCGGGCGCCCGCTCGAGCTCGGCGAAGGGCGCGATCGCGTTGCGCACCTCGTCGGCGAGCGGGTGGTCGACCTCCAGAAGCAGGGTCTTGTCGGACTGGACGATCAGGGGGCCGTCGGTCACGGGTGCGCACTCCTGTCGGGTTGCCGTCTCACCAGTCTTTCAACAACGAGCGAGCCGCGAACAATCCCGAGGCCTTGGTGCGTCGCCGTCGAGCCGGTGCAGTTCCCGACCCCCGATCCGGTGATCAATCGATCGGGTCAACCGGTCGATAACACTCGATGTGAAGAAGATCGCCTGGGGTGTCGCCGCGCTGGCCGCCGTTCTGATCGCTGGTGGCCTCTGGCTCAGCGGTGACACCCCTGGCGCGAAGGCGGGCGATTGCGCGAGCATCAGCGGCAGTGCGGAGCAGCCCGAGTACCACGCGCTCGACTGCGGTTCGGACCGGGCGAACGTGAAGGTCGCCAAGGTGATCGAGTCCGGTGGGCTGGGCTGTCCGACCACAGGAGCCGCGTACTCGACCTACACCGCGGACGTCACCCTCTGCCTGATGCCCAACTTCGTAGCGGGCTCCTGCTACGGGCAGGACGCGCAGTCCGGCATCGCCAAAGTCCCATGTGGATCGCCGGGCTCGGTCAGGGTTGCGAAAGCCGTGAGCGGCAAGGTGGAGTGCGGTGGCAGCCGCGCGGTGAGCTTCCCCGAACCCGCGATGACCTTCTGCCTCGCCAAAGGCGACGCGTAGCCACACCACGACGATGCGGCGAATCCCCGAGCGACCAACGGGACGAACGGCTGGGTTCTGCGGGCCGCAATGTGAGAAATCGCACTGACCACGCTTCCCGGCCATCCGCCACCGGTTGTTCCACCCCGGGGCATCCCGCCTTCACCCGGATTTCGGTCGCCGTACGGACGCGGCAGCCGATGCCTCACCTCGGGTCGTGGGCGGTTCGAAGTGCTCCGAACCGCCCACG